>JALTMC010000426.1 GCA_027005175.1 Myxococcales bacterium | reverse complement strand
ATACCAACGAAACTGTCGCAGAGATTCCCACCATCGTCGGCGTGCTGCACGACGCTGACGGCATTGCTCTTCTGAGCCCAGCTCTTGTGAAAACGTTTGCCAAAAGCGATCTTCCATTCCTTCGGGTAGAGGAGTCTCAAGAAGGTGAGATGGTAGATCGTCCCAAATTTGTTCGAAGGGTTGGGGTGAGGGTGATATGTCTTTCACGATTGTTGCTCCGCACATAAGTCTGTCAAGGAAGAAGAGCCAGAGTGCAAGGAGTTTTGGCACTCATAAGCCTCCAATTGTTTCTCCAGTGTTTTCTTTGCACGATGAATCAAGGATTTCACGGCCCCTACAGTAAGCTCCAAAGTCTCTGCAATCTCCAGGTAGGAAAGACCCTCCATCCGGTGTAAAAGCAGCGCGGCACGCTGGTTGTTTGGTAACTTGTTGAGAATCTCTTGTATTTTGAATGCCAGACGTTGTCCATAGAGTAGTTTCTCAGCACTGGGTCGGTGATGATCTGTTAGCTCCATTCGGGCTCCCGAATAGGATGGATCTGCCGCCTGTTCAATGGACTCAAATCGGTTTTTATAGTCGGCCCGTCTCACCTCATTTAAGCAGTGGTTGGTAGCGACACGATACAAAAAGGTGGAAAATCGACCTCGTGGTTGGTATCGATCAGCGGCTCGGTAGATCTTAAAAAAGATCTCCTGGACAAGCTCCTCTGCAACAGAGGGGTTTCCAACAAACCGGCACACAAAGTTATGCAGAGGTTTCGAGTACCTCTGAAACAAGGTAGCAAAAGCCTGTCGATCTCCGTCTTTGACGGCCAACATCAGATGAGAGTCCTGATCCAACGCCATGGGGGTTGTTCTATACTCGCTTAGTGTCCGCTGTATTGGCCGTCTGTGAGCGTCGCCTCTTTCAGAGAAGAGTCCTGCTCGACTCCAATGGTCTCATACGAAAGCAACAATTAACACCATCCACATGTTTGAACATGTTTGGAGAAAGGCTCATGGATAAACCATACACAGACTAAAAACACAGAGATTCTACAAAAGTGACGAAAAAGAAAAAACTCTACAACGCAAGACATGAGAGAGGAGTGATGGGACTCCCGTTCGGAGATCAAAGACTCCTGACTCTTCCAGTCGTAGCGGTTTTTCATCGGCTTTGTCAAGGCAATGGATCAAATGCTTTTTTTGAAAGTCTATTGACATTTCTGAAGATCTCGCCTATAGAAGTTCCCCTGCTGACTCCCAACAGATCGTGGGGGACTTGCATTCAGCCCAATCGAACATATATTTGGCGAAGTTTACTTATAAACCTTGGGGACTTTTCCCCCACAACAACCAGGAGGCGGTACACGCCCAGATGGCTTCTACGAGAAAGCCGCACAAAGCCGATGTACCGGATAACTAGGGATGTCTAAAAGAACCTATCAGCCCAGTAACTTGAAGCGCTCCCGTAAACATGGCTTCCGCAAGCGTATGAGTACCAAAGGAGGACGTGACGTCCTCAAACGCCGCCGTCTCAAAGGCCGTAAGAAACTCTCTGTGAGCATCTACAAGAAGTAATCTGCTCCACAGATATGCTGTTTTTTCACGCATCGAGGGTACAAGCACTCACTCGTTTCGGGCCTTCGGTCAAGAAAAGAGTGGGCATGTGATCCACGATTGTTCCTGGAGATTCGAAGCAACTCTTGCAACGAGGTGAGCAAGTCCCTTGGCTGACTCTAAGAGTATACACCCTTCGGGGTATTCTTTTCCGAAGCAAAGCCGCTTGTTACGACGTCGTGAGTTTTTGTGGGTGCAACGAAAAGGCAAACGATACATCATAGGTGATCTTATCATCTGTGTTTGCTCCACACCAGGACAGAGCACACGTATCGGCATAACGACCAGTAAAAAGGTCGGTAACGCGGTGGTTCGGAACCGCTTGCGTCGCCTCATTCGGGAATCTGTTCGCCATCTCTTGCTGCCCGTCTTGAGGCAAGGGTTTGCCCTGGTTGTGATTGCCAAAAAAAATCTATCACTGGATTTACCGCAATCCCGTATTGATGCAGCAGTAGAACAGTTCGTATTGCAGCTACAGGAAGATCATTTCCAGGCTGCAGGTTCTCTGGGGAACAGGAGATAGCGTGCGACGTGTCATCGAACGGGCAATGTTGGCGTTGATAAACCTTTACCAAAAAGGGATCTCGCCACATACACCTCCCTCCTGTCGATATCATCCAACGTGTTCGGAGTATGCCCGACTTGCCATCACAGAACATGGATGGCACTACGGTGTTTGGCTTACGGCCCTTCGAATCATGCGCTGTCACCCCTTCCACCCAGGTGGAAATGATCCTGTCCCTCAGCGTATTAACAACACTTAGCGAGCAATCGAAGTTACCATGCAAGATTCCAAGAGTCTGGTACTCTTTATCATCCTCAGTGTGGGTATTCTAATCGGCTGGGGGATGCTCTTTCCACCCCCCAAGCGTGTGAAGCCTGCTGTCCGAAAACAAGTAAAAAGACCACAGGCACCGGGCCAGCGAACCGTTGCCAAGCATGTGGCTCAAAGAAATGTGGCTCGAAAAGTAGCAAAGGCCTCTGCCAATCCCCCGACAACACGTGGGTCA
Source organism: Myxococcales bacterium (assembly GCA_027005175.1). GTDB lineage: Bacteria > Myxococcota_C > UBA6777 > UBA6777 > UBA6777 > M3003. The sequence continues at coordinate 2,112 of JALTMC010000426.1, read as the reverse complement.
TCGTCGCGCCCCAGTTCATTGGCAGTCAAACCCGCAGTGCGACCGGTCGTGGCTCGCCCTAAGGTTGTCGTGCCAAAGGTTCCTGTCAAAAAGCTTTCTTTTAAAGGCAAGCTCTACAACATCCAGATCTCCAATCAGGGTGGTTCCATTGTCAGCCTCGAGATGAATCGATTTCATGCGAACAGCGTGAAGAGATCGAAAGCAAGACTCAATCTAATTTCTCGCACCCTACAGACGCAACCTCCCCTGACAGAACGCTTTCTTGACCCGCAGTTACAGGGAAACAAGGGCCGAGTCACCTATACCACGATCGCGCAGCCCAAACCCACTGTGATCGTGCTGCGTGGAAAAGTAGCATCGAGTAAGGGTGGGTATGTTGAAGTAGAAAAGCGTTATATTTTCTCCCGACAAACCTACCAGTTTGGTGTGGAATACAGCCTGAAGAACCGAACATCTCACAACATCCAAGGTCGTTTGGCGATCTCCATCACAGATCATGAGGACCCCAAAAAGCTAAAAGCAGGCAGTATGTTTTCGATGCCAGAGCAGCTTCAGGTCTTGTGCCACGATCCACAACAAACAACACCACAACGTTTTGACTCCAAAGAGCTTGCGAAGTCTAGTACCATCGTCAAGAAAGGTCGCCTGAACCTGGGTCAGCAGACCTTTCAGGGTAAGGCAAAGTTTGCAGGGGTCGATCGACGCTACTTTACCATGGCCATGGTTCCAGAGTGGGGTCCAAGTGATAGTACGGCACGATGTAGTGCGAATGGAAATGCGGAAGGATGGGTTGAAGTCGTGTTGCAAAACACTGGTACAACCCTGGCTCCCAACGCAAGCAAAAAAGTAAAACTGGCCAGCTATTTTGGTCCCAAATACTATGGCAATCTCAAGAAAGTCAAACCGGGCAGTGGGCTGGAGTCCAGTGTCAATTTTGGTTTCTTTGCGTTTCTCTCCCGCCCCATGCTTTGGCTCATGCAATTTTTCTACAATTCATTTGACAAGTTTGGATGGGGCAACTGGGGAATTTGTATCATCTTGCTCACCTTGTTAGTCAAACTGCTGACCTGGCCACTGACAAACAAAAGCATGAAGTCTATGAAGAAGATGCAAGTGCTCAAACCTCAAATGGATCGCCTGAAAGAAAAATATGGTGATGACAAAGAAAGCTTCCAACGCGAAATGATGAATGTATACGTCAAGGAAGGGATCAATCCCGTCTCCGGCTGTATACCCATGCTAGTTCAGATGCCGATCTGGATCGCTCTCTACAACACCCTGTTTTACGCAGTAGAGCTGTACCAGGCTCCTTTTATTCCAGGCTGGATCAATGATTTATCAGCCAAAGATCCTGTGTATATTCTCCCCATATCCTTGGGTGTGGCGATGTTTGCACAACAGCGATTCACACCACAAACGATGGATAATACACAGGCAAAGGTGATGTTGTGGGCGATGCCCATCTTCTTTACTGGAATTATGTTATTCTTACCTGCGGGCCTCACACTTTACATCTTTGTCAACACCATTCTGGGCCTGTTGCATCACTTGTATATTCATAACCAACCCGATGAGCCAACAAACAACAAGCCCAACAAAAAGAAGAAGGCTGGTTGGATGGAAAGAATGCAGGCCTATGTCAAAGAACAAGAACAACGTGGCAAACCAAGCTAACCTTGCTTGAGAAAGCCCAACGGCTTTGTATACAGCCAGAGCGTTTTTGGAATCGTCTGGCTTTTCGGGTCTAAGCCCTTTTTATGAAAAAAAGATAGCTCGGCCCCTTTCGCCTCAACTATGTCTCCCAACCATGCGATACGACACAGAACCAAGGAGCACCCGAACCGATGACTGCAGCCAAAGCCAGCGTTCCAATCGACTCTCCCCTGCGAGTGTATGCCCTTGCCAAACTCCTGGATGTAACCAGCAAGGCCTTTCTAGAGCAGATCCAGGCATTGGGATTTGAATACAAAAGTATTCAAAACAATATCTCAGTAGAAGATGCGGAGGCTATCATCCTAGCCCTCTCTCCTAACAAGAAAGCCACCAAAAAGAAAGCCACCAAAAAGAAAGCCACCAAAAAGAAAGCCACCAAAAAGAAAGCCACCAAAAAGA
>JALTMC010000425.1:1887-16711 GCA_027005175.1 Myxococcales bacterium | reverse complement strand
CAGATCGTCGGTCGCTTGAACATAGAAGCATAGAACCGGATCGTCGGTCGCTTGAACATAGAACCGGATCGTCGGTCGCTTGAACATAGAACCGGATCGTCGGTCGCTTGAACATAGAACCGGATCGTTGGTCGCTTGAACATAGAACCGGATCGTTGGTCGCTTGAACATAGAACGTAGAACAGAGTGGAGGATTCAGGTGCCTCGAATTTTATTGATCGAAGATGATTATCCTCTGGCAGAGACAACCCAGCAATACCTGGAGCAGTTCGGGTTTGACGTTAGACACGAAGCTGACGGTGAGGTTGGCCTCGCTGCCATGATGGAAGAGCGTCCGGACATTCTCTTGTTGGATTTGATGCTGCCAACGATCGATGGACTGGAGATCTGTCGGCGAGTTCGGATGAATCCGGCGACAGCGAAGCTCCCGATCTTAATGCTCACTGCACGAGGAGACGAAGCAGATCGTGTCGCGGGATTGGAGCTGGGTGCAGATGACTATCTCTCCAAGCCCTATAGTTTGCGCGAGCTGGTTGCCCGAATCCGGGCTGTCTTGCGCAGAGCTGCATCCACTCCTGAAACCCCCTCTGGAACAGGAAATCACTCAGAAACCAAGGTAGAGAAGCTGGAGATCGGCATCCTAACGATCAATCGATTGTCGAGAGAAGTAACTTGGCGTGGAGAGCTGGTGGAGTTCACAGCGACAGAGTTTGAGTTACTCTGGTTGCTAGCCTCTCGCATAGGCCAAGTCCTTACACGAGAGCAGCTATTGGACCAGGTTCGAGGTCGGGAGTTTGAGGTCTTTGACCGCTCCATCGATGTTCATATCAGCAAGTTACGAAAGAAGTTGGAAGAGAACCCCAAGCAGCCCAAGCTTATCCGCACGGTGTGGGGTGTGGGTTATCGCATGGAATCTCCAGAGGAAGGATAAGGATGTCTCGCAGGTCGAAAAAGCACTTATCCTGTGGGTCAAAAAAACACCCATTTCGCTGGTTGAAAAGAAGAGTCTTTCGTTGGTTCAAAGCAAGCCTGTATCGCAAGTTAATTCTCAGCCATGTTGGGATACTTCTTTTTCTCTTTGTGCTTGGGATCATCATAGGTAGTATCGCCTACCGTATTCATATCCAAGATATGATTCAGAAGCGATTCGAAAGCCAGACCCATATCATCTTCCATCAAATGAAGAAAGAGTTCAATGTGCTCCGTCAGACGAGCCCCGGAACCACTCTCCTCCCCAAAGTTTCTAAAAAAACAATCCCTCCTACCTCTCTTCCTACTGCGGGTTCAAAAGAGAGGTGCCCACCACAAGAGAGGCCACAGCAGAGAGGACTGCAACTTCTGGCAACCTTATGCCAAAGGATTCAAGAGTCTTCCGTCGTCTTAAGTGCGCTCGTATCCGTAGAAAACCCCGATGGTAGCTGCCTTATGGAGGCCAACCCAGCCCACTTCCAAATGTATTGGCCAGGCTCTATCAAAAAGCTTCCCATGTCGTGTCAGCGACTGCTCACTCCGTTAGCACAGAGCCCCCTTTCATCGAAGGCTCGGTACAGTGCCCATAAGAAAGCAACCATTCTCAAAACAAAGCACTCTTGCAAGTTACTGCAGCGTCGTATGCGGCATTGGCGCAAGCGTCACCGTGTGGTTGCGAGGTATACGTATTCGATCACTCCACCAGAGAGGTATCGTGTGACTTATGTTTCGATTCCAAGCCTCCATCGGCCAGGACCACTCCCAGCTCTTTGGATTGCCTTTTTAATCCTGCTGGTGGTTGGAGTGGGATTGCTTACGATCCCGATTAGCCGCAGTATCACGCGTCCATTGCTTGAGTTGATCAAAGCAGTTCGACAGATTCAAAGCGGAGATGTGACCCAGAAGGTCACGATCAGAAGCCATGATGAGGTGGGAGAGTTGGCTTCGGTCGTGGATGAGATGCGCAGCAGTCTCTTACGCCATCGACTACAAAGACGTGCACTCATCGCAGATATATCACATGAGATCCGCACTCCACTTTCACGAATCAGAGTGGTAGGCGAGTCCGTCGCAGATGGTCTCATGCGTGAGCCAGAGAAACTCACCCAAGTCATGGAGGGGATCTGCAATCAAGTTGATGAGATCGACCAGTTGCTTGGAGACCTATTCGATCTCGCAAAAATGGAACAATCAGACCCAAGTCAGTTGACCTACCAAAACATCCAGATCGACCAACTGTTGAAAGAGATGAAGCGTACCCTTGAACCTGCGGCACAAACGGTCAAAAAGCACCTGGAGTTGGGGCCGATCCCCGAAGTTCTTCCTCCCATAAGAGCAGACCTTCGGCGTCTTCGACAGGTCCTCAACAACCTGATACAAAATGCCATCCGGTACTCTCCTGAAGACAGCACCATCACACTCTCCGCCCAGGAAGAGGATGGCTGGATTTACTGTGAAGTATGTGACCAAGGCTCAGGGGTTCCCGAAGCCGAACGGGGAAAGATCTTTGAACGACTCTATCGTACAGACAGTTCCCGCTCACGCCTCACCGGGGGACATGGACTCGGGCTCGCCATCGTCAAACAGATTATCACCGCACACCACGGCGAAGTCGGTGTCATCGACGCTCCCGGTGGTGGCGCATGCTTCTGGTTCAAACTCCCCATCACCACCGAGAAGGAAAATTAACCATCAATCCATCGATGAGCATTTCCGCTCTTTACTCTGCCTTTCGTTGTTTGTTGGCAAGGAAGAAGACTGTCCCAATACCCAATACCCCTGCGAGGCCGGATGCCACTCCAGTGGTGAAAAAAGAAAGCCCAAGACCTTCCCGAAAGCCAACCCCTAGAAGTTGAAAGGCTACATTAAAGACAAGAAGGATGACGATCACTTTCCAGAAGCGAAGAGGATGCCAGAATCTCCAAGCAGGAACAGGCTGTTCAGTCATAAGCGAGCCTCACTCATTGTTTGTAGTTAGAGAGCCAAGGTATCATGTAGTTAGAGAGCCAAGGTATCAACGAGAAGACACAAGAGCAAGAGTTGGTGCCTTAAGATGAAGCAGCCTTCCTTTCCAAGCCTCAGTGGGGCTTGTTCTGTGCCATAGTTTTGGTGAGAAACTCATCTACTTTTTTCATATAAGAGCTGAGGGAGACATAGAAGCCATCGTTATGACTCCCTTGGATCGATAGAAACTCTTTGGGTTCTTTTGCTTGTTGAAAGCACTTTTGTCCCAAGCGAAAAGGGATAATCTCATCATCGCGACTGTGAATCAGCAACAAAGGACAGGTTCGTTGTTTCACGTACTCTGCTGTTTCATAGCGGAATCGAGCGATCCACCGCACCGGGATCCAGGGGTAATGTGCACTCGCAACGTCAACAAAAGAAGAGAAAGGGGAGTCGAGTATAAGAGCAGCCGGTTGAACACGAGTGGCCAGGTGGGCTGCGATAGATGTCCCAAGAGAGCGACCAAAGAGCACAATGTGATGAGCTGGGATCTGTCGGATATTTACCAAGAAATCCCAGACGGCTTTGGCATCGTCATAGGTCCCTTGTTCTGAGGGGCTTCCCTGACTTTTCCCATACCCTTGGTAGTCAAAGATCATGACGTTGGCATGCAGACGCTTTCGCAGCTCCCGGACCAAACCTATACGATGTGTTAAATTGCCAGCATTCCCGTGACATACCAGAATCGTCATTCGGGCCTGAGCCTTGGGCACCCACCATCCGTGAATTTTTGTACCTTGGGTCGAAGTTGTCCATACATCTTCGACAGCAAGCCCCACACGCTGGGGATTCACAAAATCATGTGACGGAAAATACAAAAGTTTTGATTGCAAAAGTGTCAACAAGAGTAAAAATCCCCCGTAGAAACAAACCGTGATGAAGAGCCAGCGCAAAGCCACACGACGCCATCGCATAAGAAAGCGATACCCTTTCTGCAAATCTCTATGTCCCCCAATATCAGAAAACGTTTGAGGCCCAATGCACTGTATCATAAGAAACAAACCTTTGAGAAGTTGGCCAAACAAAGCGGTTCCAATTTTGCATTTTGCTTGACACCACTAAACATCCTGCTTACGCTAGCGTATATATCTTGTGACAAGCGGATTTCCTCACAATGGAGGCAAGTATGGCAAAGCATCCCACAGTAATCTCGATTGCCAACCAAAAAGGTGGAGTCGGAAAAACGACGACAGTGGTGAATCTGGCAGCGGGGCTAGCCCTCAGAGGTTATCGCGTGTTGGTGCTTGATTTCGACATCCAGGCAAACGCGACGCATATCCTCCATCGCGCTTTGGCAGAGGAGGAGCCAAGTATGGCTGAAGTCCTCCTGGAAGAAGTGGAACTCGACGACATCATATTTGAAAGCAATGCACCCGGCGTTTGGGTCGCTCCCAGCGGCGAAACCATGGTCCGTGTCGATCTCGCTTTGGCTGGAGTTCTCGGCCGTGAAGAGTCGCTCAAACGTTCTCTGGAAGAGAGTGAAACCGTCGCGACCATGGACTTTGTCCTGATCGACACATCACCCTATCTGGGATTACTCACCGTCAACGCCCTTGTTGCTTCCGATCAGGTCATCGTTCCTGTGAGCTGTGAATACCTCCCCATGCTTGGACTCCGCCTTTTCCTCGGCACAGTTCGCACCATTCAACGACGCCTCAACAGCAACCTCAAAGTGTTGGGTTACCTGCTCTCCATGTTTGACCGGCGTGAACGCATCACATTTGATGTAGAGCGCACCATGCGCTCTCATTTCAAAGACCTCGTATTCAAACGACCGATTCGTGTCAACACACACCACAAAGCCAGCCCCGCCCAACGACAAACCATCTACCAATACGAACCGCCCAGTGGACGTGGGGTCGAAGACTACAACTGGCTCACACAAGATGTACTCGAACGTCTTGATATACCTCAATACGTCCCGGGCCATGAACCCCCATCCCCCAAGAAGATCAAGTCTGTCACAAAGAATTCTGCAAAAAGTACGGATACACCGGAAGATACAGCGAACCCAAGTCCAAAATCAGCTCAACCAGCAGAGAATACGGCAGAGTCCCAAGAAGTCAAAACAGAAGCTCCAGAGAGTACGGCAGAGTCCCGAGAAGCCAAAACAGAAGCTCCAAAGAGTACGGCAGAGTCCCGAGAAGTCAAAACAGAAGCTCCAGAGAGTACGGCAGAGTCCCAAGGAGCCAAAACAGAGACAAACGAAACAAACACTTAATGAAAAGAAACCTTGGAGCGATCATCCCATGGCCAAAGAACGCAAGTTGATTGATGATCCTTTTGCTGTTTCCTCTGCCACAGCCAGAGAAGGCATGCTACCAACAGACGAGCCTCAAGCACAAAAGGCAGCGGATCCCGCTCCCAAAAAGAAAGCAAAAAAGAAGCCAAAACCAAAGGCATCAAAAGGGACATCGAACTTAATCGACGACCCTTTCTTTGGTTCGTCTGAGGAGGAAGGTATGCTACCTGGGGATGAGGCCCCAGTGAGCAAGAAAGCTTCCAGCAAGAAAGCTTCCAGCAAGAAAGCTTCCAGCAAGAAGGCTTCGAGCAAGAAGGCGTCGAGCAAGAAGGCTTCACCTGTAGCAGTAGCTACTGTGGACATCTTTGAAGCCATAAAACCGCTTCAACAACAGTTGACGTCTGTCGCGGAACGATTGTCAGCACTTCAAGAACAACACTCGTCTGACGAGGCAGACGCGACCCGTGCGCTAGAGGTCTTGCAGCAAAAGCTCAATGTTCTGGAAGACCAGCTCGCAGCACAACCCATTGGCGAACCGATGCTTGCGATAGAGGAGAAACTCAGCAACATTGAGATACAGGTGAAAGAGTCGGAGGCACCACTCTCTTCTCTACAGGAAGAGTTCATCACGTTGCGAGAGAAGGTAGAATCCTTACACACAGACCTCGACAAGAAGAAGGAGCAAGATCCGACTTCTGTGTTTGAATCGATTCAGATCGAAGTCCACACGTTGGAAGACAGCTTTCTCACCTTGCAACAGAATGTTGCAGACCTACAAGAACAGCTCTCTTCTTTTGCAGAGCTGAAGCAACAATTGCCCTCCCTTGCAGACTTAGAAAAGCAGCTCTCTTCGGTGGAAGAGACCGTCGCTTCGTTGCCCACAGAGGAAGTGGAGCCATTCGATCCGACTTCGATTCTGGAGCCCATTCAGATCGAAGTCCATACATTGGAAGACAGCTTCCTCACCTTGCAACAGAGTGTTGAGGATCTGGCGAGAGAAGTCGCCTCTAAAGCACCGGTAGATGCGACGTCAACGATCGCTGCGTTACAAAATCAGGTGGAGCAACTCACAGAGAGTTTGTCCAAGTATGCTCCCTCAGATCTTGTGGAAGAAGTCCTCACCCAAAAGGAAGATCTGCAAGCACTACAGGAGCTGCTAGAGGATCTTCCGAGCAAAGCTCACTCGGATATTATCGCATTGTTAGAGGAGCGCCTTGACGCGACCGACGCCAAAGTCGAGGAATGGAACACTGCAAGCAAGACTGTTGAACTACAACAAAAGCTCGACAGTATCGAGCCAATCGTCAAATCTTTGTCTGAGGCGGATGCTGCCGAGACGTTGGTGACATTACAAACAAGTGTTTCATCGCTGGAAGAGTATGTCATCGCACTCACAGAGGCAGAGATCGAATCGACATTGAAGCTTCTGCAATCCAGACTAAGCACGATGGAACAATCTGTTGCATTCCTCAACGAAGCCAATACGACCCAAAAGATGGAAGCATTACAGGCCAAGCTAGACCGTCTCGGACAGACGATCGAGAGCTTGGGAGAAGAGGATACATCGGAAGTCGTAGAACAACTCCAGACCAAACTTGAGGCTGTGGAGCAATCCGTCAAGGTATTGGAAGATACAGAAGCAACATCACAGCAAGTGGAGAGTTTGGAGCAAAAGCTCGCAGCACTCGAAGCAACGACCTTACAAACCCCACCACCTGCCGACGACTCAGAAGTGCTGGACGCCCTGCAACAACAAGTGGAGAGATTCGAGCAAAAGCTCGCAGCACTCGAAGCAACGACCTTACAAACCCCACCACCTGCCGATAACTCGGAGGTGCTGGACGCCCTGCAACAACAATTTGAAAGTTTGGAGCAAAAGCTCGCATCACTGACGCAAGAAGAGTCGGCTGATGCAGAGGCCCTTGAACTCTTTCAAGCCAGACTTGACAAGGTTGAAAGCCAGCTTGAACAGCATACAAACGACGCAACCCAGGAGCAGTTGCAGCAACTAGCCAAACAGGTCGTGCTGCTTGCATCGCGTGTTGATCTCTTGTTCAATCCCGACAGTGACGAGTCCCTGGAAGCAGTGCCACACCAGCAAGACATCAAGTCGCTAGAAGAAGAGATCAAAAGACTTCAAGAAGCCATGGAACAACAAACGGCCTCATCTCTTCAAGCTGAGATCCCCGAAGACTGGCAACGTTGGCGCAAACAGTTGGAAGAACAATTACAGCCACAAACGGCCTCATCTCTTCAAGCTGAGATCCCCGAAGACTGGCAACGTTGGCGCAAGCAGTTGGAAGAGCAGTGGAACAGTCAACTTGAGAAGCTAGAGATTAAAACCAGCACTTCCGATGGTACAGTAGCAGAAGACAAAGCGTTGACTACCCAAGAGAGAGTATCCCCCCAACGGGCGATGTACCTGGAAGACAGAAAGGCCTATCACAGATATATACCACAAATGGTGGTTGTTGCCTCCGTTGCCCTGCTTGTTGCATGTATGTTTATCGGCTTGCTTGTCTCTGGAATGCTGTTTTCAAATGCCCAGCGTTTTTGGTACTATCGTGGAATTCTCTACCTCATCCCCATTGCGACAACCATCGCAGGATTCTCTGCTCTTGGGTGGCTCGAAGATCAGCGACGCAGCTTAGAAGCACGTATCATCTTATGGGAGCGGGACTTCGCCCAAAAGATCCCCCCCTTCATTGGACTCTCCCCCACATTGGTCTACAACAGTCTATGTACTGCGCTCTTGATCGTCCTCACTGTTCAGCTCGGCTTAATTATCTTCGGTTAACAAGCTCCCCTTCTCCCACCCAAGCGACATCCTGTCGATACAAGAAGTGGGTTTCGCTCACTCTCTAGCGTCTTCTGTGTTGCTACAACTCCAAGAATCGCAGCCCTTTCACACAAACTCTCTCCTACATGGTATCTCGTTCTTAAGAACGAAAAAAATCTGCGCAGCCCAAATGCCCCTAGACTTATAAAAAAGAAGGAGTATTAAGACTCACACAAGAATGTTTCCACAGATTCGTCGTGGAAAGAGTGACCTCTTTATTGGATGAATGAAAGACTAAGCCATTGTTGTTTCAAAGTGTGAGAGAACGGATACATAGTTGGACAATCCCCAAGGGATTTCAGCTTTCGTCCCTGGCGATCGTTGTGGGAATACTTTCTGCCTTGGGAGCATCTCTTTTGATGTGGATGATTCTTCGGATCACCCTTCTTATGCAATGGGCGCAACTGGCCTATGGATGGGCAGGTATCCTGGGACTTATGAGTTTGGTTGGCCTACTCTCCGGTTTCTTGTTAATGCATTGGGGCAACGACCTGAAAGGTAGCGGGATTCCCTATGTGATCGAAGCGATGGCGATTCGAAGTGGAAGAATTCCATCGCGGATTGCACCTCTCAAAACATTAGTCACTTCGCTGACCCTCGGCGCGGGAGGTTCCGCAGGAAGAGAGGGTCCCATTGTACAGATCGGAGCCTCCCTGGGCTCCTTTACCGGACAACTGTTTCACCTCTCCACCAAGCGCGTACGAATCCTCGCTGCTTGCGGTGCAGCCGCAGGAATTGCCGCAGCCTTCAACACACCCATTGCAGGAACAATCTTTGCGTTGGAGGTAATCCTCGCCAGCTTTACAACCCGGTACTTTGGAACCGTTGTTCTCAGCTCTGTCTCTTCGAGTATTGTGAGTCGGATGATTTGGGGAACCCAACCGGCGTTTCAGGTTCCTCCTTACCCACTGTCCCACGTCTGGGAGATCCCTATCTACATTGCTCTTGCCCTCCTCGCTGGAATCATCGCAGTGTATTGGACCAAGAGCCTAATCCTTGTCAATAGCTGGTTTGTAAAAGTACATCGCATCCTTCCAGTACGAACATCTCTTGGATTGATCTTGACAGGAGGCCTGGCGTGGGTATCTCACTCCCCCGAGATCCTGGGCACAGGACTCGAATCCATCGGACAATTCGCCACCAAGAACATCCAGCTCTCCATCACCACTCTCGTGATACTTCTACTCCTTAAGATCCTGGCCACGGCTTTAACCATCGGCTCTGGAAACGCCGGTGGGGTCTTGGCTCCCAGCTTATTTCTGGGCGCAACGTTGGGCGGTATTGTAGGCATATTGGCCCATTATATGTGGCCCCAGATCGCCATCAATCCCGGGGCCTATGTGATCGCAGGAATGGCTGGCGTATTTGCTGCCTCAACAAGAGCCCCAATGACCGCAGTTTTAATGGTATTCGAACTCTCCAACGACTACCACCTCATTGTTCCATTGATGTTGGTTACGGTCATCGCGACCTTCGTTGCCGAGGCGATGTTTGAGGAATCTGTCTACTCTTGGCCATTAACCAAAAGAGGGATCTCCATTCAAGGAGGTCGAGATCTCAATGTATTGGAGGGCTTGCTCGTCGAAGATACCATGACCCGTGACTTTCACTCCACATCGTGCAACACAACCTTGGCCGAGTTATCTGACCTTCTCCTCCGAACACACTGGCATGGCGTGATGGTACTGGATGAGAAAGGTAAGCTGGCTGGTATTGTCACGATTAATGATTTAGATAAAGCAGTGAGCAAGAACCTCCCCTCCAACACACCCATCTCTCAGTTTGCCACTCCATACGCCAAACTCCAACGGGTATACCCCGATGATACTGTGGGAGAAGCTCTTCTACAAATGGGACAACGCGGATTTGGCCTGCTCCCCGTTGTCTCGCATGATGATCCCTACCAACCGATCGGAGTCATGGAGCGCAAGGAGATTATTTGCTCCTACAACAGTGCACTGGCTCGCCGCTCCGAAGTCAAACATCGCACACAACGACAGCGCCTGACACTGGGAGGTACAGAGTTTATCGACATCCACCTGGATAGCGACCACCCCGCTGTCGGGAAAACCATTAAAGAGTTGGGGCCCTTCCTTCCCTACGATTGTATCCTCGTCTCGATACAACGAAAAGAGGCGATGCTCATCCCGCATGGCAACACCACCCTATACGAAGGTGACCTCTTGACCGCGTTTGTGTGCTCCCGAGATGTCGAGCAGTTGTTTGAAGGACTCCAGGCCAATACGAAAAAACAAAAGAGGGATGAAGAAAAAAGAAAACAGTAACAAAGCTTATTTTTTAAATTTGTTCATCAAGTCACCAAGAGTGACGAGGCCAGAAGAAGCAGCGGGCTTTTTCTGACGGGAGCGAGCGGTATCATCCCAAGAGGTCGCATGGCCACCACGAGAAGAGCCACCACGCGACCCACCTCGTTCGGAGGGACGTGAAGAGCCGCCACGCGCCCCACCTCGGCTAGCAGTTCCCTGGGAAGAAGAGCCACGCGAAGACCGGGTAGAGTCACTCCGTCGGGGAGGACGAGCACCGTCTCCAGCTTCGGCTTCCAGAGCTTTGCGAGACAGACTAATTCGCCCACGTTGGTTATCGATTTCGATCACCTTGACCTTTACGATCTGCCCAACTTGAAGAACAGTACGTGGATCGTCAATCCACTCATGGGTAATTTCTGAGATATGAATCAAACCATCACGCTTAATCCCCAGATCCACAAAGGCACCAAAGTTTGCGACATTGGAGACGCGCCCTTCAAGGATCATGCCTTCCTGTAGATCGTTGATGGAGAGAACATCGTCTCGAAATGCAGGGGCTTCGTACTCCGGTCGAGGGTCACGCCCCGGTTGCAGAAGTTCATCACGGATATCATGGAGGGTGAAAGTTCCGATCCCCGCTTCTTCATCAAGAAACTCTTTGAGATTGAGTTTGGATACAACAGTCGGAGCACCCACCAGCTCCTTTGCCGACACGCCAACCTGTGCAGCCATACGCTCCACAAGCTCGTATCGTTCGGGGTGAACAGCAGTTTGGTCCAGCGGATTACTTGCAGCATGAATACGCAAGAACCCTGCCGCAAGTTCGTAGGTTTTGGGTCCCAGACCTTTGACCTTGAGCAACCCTTTGCGACTTGCAAAAGGTCCGTTCGCATCGCGATGCTCCACAATGTTTTTTGCGATCCGCGCAGACACACCTGACACTCGCCGCAACAACGGCTTTGACGCAGTATTGAGTTCCACCCCAACCCGGTTCACCACACCTTCTACCGCCAACTCAAGTTCGCGCTCCAGAGACTTCTGATTGACATCGTGTTGGTACTGCCCAACTCCCATCGATTTAGGATCGATCTTGACCAGTTCTGCAAGTGGGTCTTGCAATCGACGAGCGATCGACACAGCACCACGAAGCGAGACATCCATATCGGGAAATTCTTCACGAGCAATCTTGGAGGCAGAATAAACAGATGCCCCTGTTTCGGGAACAATCGCAACCACCACAGATGACATCGCAGGCACAGACTTCATCGCCTGTCGCACAATCCGCTCGGTCTCTCGACCCCCCGTACCATTTCCAATCGCAATCGCGCGAACCCCATGGCGTTGTGCCAAAGAGAGGATGGTTTGCCTGGAGCCATCCACATCAGCCCGTGGGGGCAAGGGATAGATCGTTGTTGTCGCAACAACCTTCCCTGTGTTGTCAACGACAGCAATCTTACTACCTGTTCGTTCACCTGGATCAACCCCCATCACAGCGTAGCGACCAAAGGGAGATTGCATCAACAAAGACTCCAGATTCGATCGAAAAACAGCAATGGCCTCATTCTCCGCACGCTCTCGAACCTCAGCGCGAACTTCGTTGGAGATCGAAGGTCGCAGCAATCGTTTGTATCCATCCGCTGTAGCCAACCAGACCTGCTGGCCGCAAGGAGTATCCATCGGAACCTGCCACCGCTGTGAGATGGAAGCGATCTGCGCCTCATCATCAAACTCCAAGTCCGAGATCAGAAATCCGTCACGTTCACCACGTAATATCGCCAACAGCCGGTGAGATGGGATATTCTCTGCTCGCTCTGTGTGGTCAAAGTAATCACGATAGACAGCACCCTCTTCTTCCTTCCCAGAGGCGACACGCACCGACAACATCGCCTCTCTCGCCATAAACTGACGTAGAGAAGCCCGATTCTCTGCGTTCTCTGCCATCTGCTCTGCCAGGATATCTCGTGCTCCTGCCAGGGCCGCCTCGATGTCTGCAACGTCTTTGTCTGGATCAACAAAAGACTCCGCCAAAGAGTTCGGAGCTGCCGTACCTTCTGCTTCGGAAAGTAACGCATCGGCCAAAGGCTGCAGACCCTTCTCGCGTGCTTTTTGGGCTCGGGTACGCCGCTTCTTTTTGTAGGGTAGATACAGATCTTCGAGTTCTTGCCGGGTGTGAGAGGCGCGAATCGCAGCCTCCAACTCTGGAGTGAGCTTCTCTTGCTCTGCAATACTCGCGAGGATCGCATCACGACGAGTCGCAAGCTCCAAGAAATACTCACGACGCTTCGCCAGATTCTCTAGCTGCTCGTCATCCAGACCACCTGTGACTTCCTTGCGATAACGTGCCACAAAAGGAACTGTCGCCCCCTCCGCGAACAGGCTTGACGCTGCTGTCACCTGTTCAGGCCGACAACCCATTTCTACAGCGAGCAATGCAACAAACTGTGACTCCAAAGCAACGTTTCCAGCTTCCACCCTTCCATCTCCTTAACTAGCGTGTCTATCTCAGATCCATCCCATAGCACTGGGAGATTCGAGAGACCCCAGATGCCATAAAAACGACAAGCTATATACCACAAACAGAAACGTCATGTCAGGGGAAATTAACAGGGATGAAGACGATCATCAACGCTTGTAACAATCCTGAGTTCAGGACAAGCTTGTTCGCATCCTTCGCTAGGGGCAAAGCAGGGCACAAACAGCCTTTCCTGCGATTTGGCAACAGCTCAGAGGTAAGAATCCTGCTTTGGGACAGTCTGAGCCAGAGGAGCATGGGCCGCATCCTTTGGCGATCACATAGCTAATGCATGTTTGTCCCTGACAGCAGTCACTATCACTTTTGCAAGTACCCAAGCCACCGACCTTACAGGACCGACCGCCGCCACTGCCCGAGCCATCGGCGACACAGATCCCGGCCTGACAGATCTGACCCGCAGGACAGGGAAAAGCCTGTCCCCAGGCATAGCAACCTTTGGCATCACGATCACAGGTCTGAAGGCTATTCCCCACACACTGAGCCTTGCCGCTCTGGCATTGATTGTTACAGCCCCCCTGACAGGCACCATTGCTACAGGTCTGGGGGGAGACACAATCTTGAAGCTTCGTACCTTGTTTGCCGCAATCGTCAAACCAGTAAATGGCATTGCCCACACACTTCTTTTCGTGGTTGGGATTGTTGGGCTGACATCCTCCCCCCGTACATTGAGAGTTCTGACAGGTCTGACCTTTCTGGCAAGTTTTTACCCAGTCTCGCTGGGTGTTGCAATCGTCAAACCAGTAGATCTGATTACCCACACACTTCTGCTTGGCCTGTAAATTTTTGGGTTGGCAACCACTATTTCCACCTGTACAAATACCCTTTTGGCAGGTCTTCCCGCTTGTACAGGTGATATCCAATTTGCCCTGCTTGCCGCAATCATCAAACCAATAAACGGCATTGCCGACACACTTTTTTTCATGCTGAAGAGTCTTGGGAGTGCAGCCGGATGTGCCCGAACAATCTCCGGTGCTCGCATCACAAGGGTTTTGAGCCAGGCATGTTTTCACAACAAACCATTGCAGACAGTTCGAGATCGGCTCGCGTTGACACACCGCAACATTTTCACCTTCACATCGCTTTTGTCCATCCAAGCAGGTCACACCACACTTCGAGCCGCTGACCTGGCACACAGCACGCCCGCCAGACACAGCACACTCTTGCCCTGTAGGACAACGCTCCAACACCATCTTTTGACAACCGATGGATTTAATCGCCCTACAGATCAAAACACCATCGCGCCCAGCGGAACACTTACGCGCCCCAAGAGTACACTCTTTGCAGTCCTCCTTGGGTTGTGAACACGCCAACATGACAGCCAACAACCACAAGACAAAGGCCAAACGTACTGTCGAAAAAAACCATCGTTGCGTTAACATACTTTCAGCCTTCTCTTCTAGAAAGGAAACCTGCACTCGTTATCGCCTAGAACACAGACCCGTGTAATGGACCGAGTAAAATCAGTCCGTTGCGAGCCTGGAAAGACATGCCGCCGAGACATAGTAGCTATTCCAAGAAGGAATAACAAAGTCAGACGACGCAAATGGCTGTTTTTACGACCGACAACAAACCGGTCTGTGTTCTAGAGTGCAAAATGGTGGCGAAACAGTCAAGAAGGACATTGCAACAATCCTCGGAACGTCCCCTGTGATGTGCCACCCGGCGATCACACCAAACCCCGACCTTGAAGCACAGAACCCAACTTTGAAACACAGAACCCAATCATTAACCTGGCGTTTTCCTTCTTCTTGCGAAGCAGCATGGGCAAGAACCCAACGTTGAAACACGGAGCCGAATCATCAACCGTTTGAGCACAGAACCGGAGCGTTGTCTATTGAACACAGAATGGGCAAAGGTTGTGCTTTTGAGAATCGGTATTAGATTCACCAAGGATTAAAAGAGACGAAGGGAGAATAGGGTTCAACGCCCCCCACCCCATCCGCTTGATTCAGCCTGCGGCTTCACCCCTA
>JALTMC010000425.1:0-1877 GCA_027005175.1 Myxococcales bacterium | reverse complement strand
CCACACCCACAACATAAGAGGTTTTTTTCTGATGACGACAGAAGCCAGTGCAGTGACAGAGCCAACCTACCATCGATCTTCGGAAACAGCGAAGTCGCCCGAACAGGAAGAAGAGAAAGCCGAGCGGGAGACCACCAAGCCACAGTATGGAAAGAAGCTCTTTGCACTGGCTCGTCCAGAGAGTAAGACCCTCGCGTGGGGAACCCTTTTCTTGTTGCTTGGAAGCGGGATGGGACTGCTCTACCCCCAAGGCATCCGTATTGTCATGGACAGCGCATTGACCCAAAAGAACGCCAGCCTCATCGATTATGCCTCCATTGCGATGGCAGTGATCTTTCTTATACAGGGTGTCGCTGTTGCTTTGCGCTCCTATCTCTTTACTGTTGCAGGAGAACGGATCGTCGCCAAACTCCGCTCCAAACTGTACAGAAATGTGATCTCGCAAGAAGTAGGTTTTTTCGACCACACACGTACAGGTGAGTTGCTCAATCGCCTTTCGTCAGACACAACCGTTTTGCAAAATACTGTCAGTGTGAACATCTCTATGGCTCTGCGTAGCCTCGCATCGGCGATAGGAGGTGTTGGGTTGTTGCTCTATACATCTCCCAAGCTAACACTGCTGATGCTCTTTATTGTCCCGCCTGTTGCTTTGGGCGCTGTCTTCTTTGGCCGCAAAATCCGCAAATTATCTCGTGACGCTCAAGACACATTGGCAAAGGCCAGCGAGATCGCTGAAGAAACCATCTCTGGCATTCGAACAGTGAGAGCCTTTGCCAGAGAAGAACGAGAAGTTTCACGCTATGCAGAAGCCATTGCTCACTCTTTTCAAGTCGCTCGAAAGCGTGCGATAGCCTCTGGTGCTTTTGGTGGCATTGTCTCCTTTGCGGCTTATTGTGCCATCGCCATCGTGCTGTGGTATGGAGGGCACCTCGTGATGGCACATAAGATGTCATTGGGAGAGCTGACGTCCTTCTTACTCTACACACTGATTGTTGCTGTCTCCCTGGGTACTCTCGGCGGCCTCTGGGCAGACTTTATGCGAGCCACAGGCTCTGCCGAGAGAGTCTTTGATCTGATGGATCGAACCTCCGCCATTCCGGCAGGATCAGGCACCTCACCCAAAAAGGTCCAAGGTGAGATCTCTTTTCGAGATGTTGGATTTAGCTACCCTACAAGACCCGACATTCCTGTGTTGCAGGATCTGACATTGAACATGAAGCCCGGTGAGATTGTCGCTGTAGTAGGACCTTCTGGCAGCGGAAAATCAACCATAGCCTCCTTGATTCCCCGATTTTACGACCCAGAGCAAGGAAGTATTCATCTGGACGATGAACCTATTCAAAACTATGATCCAGACTGGCTTCGGCAACAGATCGGAATCGTAGCCCAGGAGCCCATCCTGTTTTCGACCAGTATCGCAGAAAACATCCGATATGGCCGCCTCACAGCAACCCAAGAAGAACTGGAAAAAGCGGCACAGGTCGCCAACGCCCATGACTTTATCGTCGATTTCCCAGAGGGCTACGAGACGGCTGTAGGAGAACGCGGTGTGCAACTATCCGGCGGGCAGAAGCAACGAGTTGCTATCGCTCGCGCAGTTCTGAAAGATCCCAAGATTCTGATCTTGGACGAAGCGACCAGTGCCCTTGACTCAGAAAGTGAAGCCCTAGTCAAAGAGGCACTGGACCGCTTGATGCAAGGTCGCACGACCCTGGTGATCGCTCACCGTCTCTCTACAGTCAAAGACGCTCACCGAGTCGTTGTTCTCGAACAAGGAAAGATCGTTCAAAGTGGAACACATGACGAACTTTTAAACCACGACGGTATCTACAAACGACTTGTTGAAAAACAATTCATCTCCCACTGAAACCATTCAT
>JALTMC010000424.1:602-4740 GCA_027005175.1 Myxococcales bacterium | reverse complement strand
GTCAAAGTATCAAAGGAAACAAGACCTGGTATCAAGTGTCTTATGGTGGTCAAACAGGGTGGATCTCCGGTTACTATGCACAGTGCAGTACTTGCGGAGGACCTCCGCCAGAGTGTTCAGGCTCACAAACAAAGGCTTGTTATACAGGGCCTAGCAACACCCGTAACAAAGGGACTTGCAAAGACGGGCGTCAAACATGCTCTGGCGGGAGATGGGGCTCTTGCTCGGGTCAAGTCGGCCCAAAAAGCGAGAACTGTGACGGAAAAGACAACGACTGTGACGGCCAGACAGATGAAGGCAATCCCGGTGGTGGAAAGTCCTGCAAAACAGGGTCTGGAGCGTGTGCTGCCGGAACAACAAAGTGCGAGAGCGGTCGGATCGTATGCAAAGGTCAAGCCTCCAGCCCTGAGATCTGCGATGGCAAAGACAACAACTGCAATGGTCAGATCGATGAGGGAAATCCAGGCGCAGGAAAGAAATGCAACACAGGTCAGCAAGGTGCTTGTACAGACGGAGCGACCCAGTGCCTAAAAGGAAGAGAAGTATGTAGCCCTGCAACACAATCCAGTCGTGAAATCTGCGACAATATCGACAACAACTGTGACGGCCAGATCGACAATGGATTGTCGCGCAACTGCTATTCAGGCCCTCCCAACACCAATGGTGTTGGGAGTTGCAAGGGCGGTCAACAGATCTGCATTGCAGGTCAATGGGCGATTTGCCAGGGCGAGGTCAAGCCAATATCGCAAGAGTCTTGTGGCAACAACAAAGACGACAACTGCAATGGTACAGTTGATGAAGGTTGCAATATTCCGAAGGGTCGCTGTGAAGACAAAGATGGCGACGGTTACGGTACAGGTGACACCTGCAAAGGTACACTGGACTGTGATGACAAGAATAAGGCGATAAGACCGGGTGCAACCGAGATCTGTGGCAACAACAAAGATGAAGATTGTGACGGTAGAGACCTTCCCTGCGGCAAGATCAAAACAGGTGAGGAGGGTTGCAAAGAGCCTGGAGATTGCCAAAGCAACTTCTGTGTGAGGCTGGGTGAGATCTCTCGCTGCTCCACAAAGTGTTCAAAAACAAAGGACTGTAACTCTGGCTTTACGTGTGTTCAAAAGAGAGCTTGCTGGCCCCTGAAAAAGAAGCAAATACCACCCAGCGATTTTGCTACAACCTGTACAAGCACCACAGTATGCCCTGAAGGCCAAAGCTGCGAAAAAGGGTTTTGTATTCAGCGTGCTGGATGTGGATGTAGCACATCCGAAAGACCATCACTTCCCTTCCTTCCACCGTTCGTATTCTTGACACTCTTTGCTCTGTTTCACCTTCGACGCAAAGACTTGAAGCACAAGCTCTAATGACGTCACGCAAGGCCCTTTCTCCAAAGACAGCACCTACCCAAAAGCTCGCTTCGAAAGAATGGTCCCACCCACCTCTAATCATGACACACGAGACAAACGATAGTGAAACCACAATCTCTGAAAAACGTGCTTCCTTTTTTCGGAGACGTTGGAAGCTCATCCTTGTACTTCTCGGCTGGCTACTCTTCTTGGGTTGGGCCGGGCTGACTGGTTTACTTTGGTGGATAGAGCGAGATCTCCCGAACCTGAGAACACTGGCCAACTACCGCCCCTGGCGCATCACGCGGGTCCTCGACAGCCAGGGAGATGTCGCCATGGAGTTGGCTGAGCAACGTCGCACAGTGGTTCGTTACAAAGAGATGCCACGCCACCTAATACAGGCCGTTGTTTCCGCAGAAGACGCCGATTTTTTCAAACACAAGGGGCTCAGTTATACAGGGATGCTGCGGGCCTTTTGGAAGAACCTTTGGAGGCCCAAAGGGGCTCCCATGCAGGGCGGCTCAACCATCACACA
The DNA here is from genome assembly GCA_027005175.1 of Myxococcales bacterium. Lineage (GTDB taxonomy): Bacteria > Myxococcota_C > UBA6777 > UBA6777 > UBA6777 > M3003. Next base: position 2,859 of record JALTMC010000424.1, on the reverse strand, counting down.
GCAGGTTGTAAAAACATTCTTACTCACACCCAAGCAAACCTACCGTCGCAAGCTCAGAGAAGCCATCCTGGCCCATCGCTTAGAACAAAATCTAACCAAACAAGAGATCTTATTTTTGTACCTCAACCAGATCGATTTTGGCCAAGGATGCTATGGTGTTGCAGAAGCGGCCAGAGTTTACTTTGGCAAGTCAGTATCACAACTGACGCTTGCAGAGAGTGTGATACTTGCGGGCATACCAAAGCATCCACCTCGATACAACCCTATTGCATCTGTGGTCCATACCACACGACGTCGAAACTATGTGCTGCGGATGATGCTTCACCATGGATATATCAAGCAGGCCCAATACCGTCGAGAACGTTCGCGTCCTGTCACGCGACCTCGACCATCCCCACAACCTCCTTTTCAACGTGATGACTTCACCCGCTATGTAGCCCGTCGCTCCTTACGCATTTTACAGAGAGTGATGCGTCAACGCTACCCCAACAACCCACAAAGGATACGAAGCGAGGCCAGACACCTCCTCTACCGAGGTGGCCTTAACATTGAAACAACACTCAACACCCAAGCGCAAAAACTCGCTCGCGACACTCTGCAAAAAGGACTGGCCTCCCTTGAAGTGGGCCTTGGTTGGAGCGGCCCCCCTTTCCAGGCAGGCTTGGTTGTCCTACAACCACAAACCCGCCGGGTGATGGCCATGCTTGAGGGCCGTTTTTTTGCGGCAGCCGGCCTCGCAAGAGCCACACAGATCAAAAAGCCCATGGGTACATTGTTTCAACCCTTTGTATATACAGCAGCGATCGCGTCCCGGCGTTTTACCTCAGCCAGCACCATCCACACAGCCCCATTCTACCTGCTTGAAGGCAACAAACAGTGGCGAATCGAGACCTTGTCTCCTCCCAAAAAGCTCATCCGACTTCGAAAGGCACTGGCCAGTCAGATCACCCCAGTGGTTGGAAGAATCGTCTCTCGCCTTGGACGAGAACCCGTGATCAAGCTCTCCACAAGCCTGGGTATCCTGGCCCCCTTTGCATCCAGAAGACAGTTAATTTTAGGTGAGGTTGCCACAACTCCAATGCAAGTGACAAATGCCTTTGCAACACTTGCGGCACACGGCGCCTATGACAAACCAACATGGATCACTCGAATCCTAACTCACGATGGAAAAACTCTCTACGAACGCCTCCCCAACCCACAGCGTCGAATGTCTTCCGGCGTGTCGTATATTATGCTGCATATGCTGAAAGACGCGATGAAACAAGGACCAGCAAGAGTGACACAGATCCACAAGAGTTCCATCGCAGGCTATGCAGGTACAACCTTGAATCGTCGTCACACCTGGTATGTGGGATGTCTTCCCTACCTTTGTCTTGGACTATGGATCGGAATGGACAATCAAAAAGCGGTCCCCAAGAAGGCAGGGAATCCAGCCCTCTCCTTGGGCTTGAGCTGGCTCAAACGCTACCTCAAAACATCCGCAGGACGACGCCACCGCAACAAGTCCTTCAGTGTGTCTGAAGAGGTCGTCCTCACAACCATCGACCCCGTCACTGGCTTACTGGCACGCCCCAACCAATCCAAAACCATTCAAGAAGTCTTTCTCTATCGCACACAACCTTCAACCTATGCACCCCTTTCCCAAAAAGCCTCTTCCAAACCATAACGAAAAGCACGGCCATCCCCACGTCAGGAAAGACTGCTGTTTGTTGCGTTGTCTCATCCTTCCAAACCATAACGAAAAACACGGCCATCCCCACGTCAGGAAAGACTGCTGTTTGTTGCGTTGTCTCATCCTTCCAAACCATAACGAAAAACACGGCCATCGCTTACTCCATCTTCCCTGAAAAAGCATGACCATCGCTTGCTCAACCTTCCTTGGAAAAGCATGGCCATCGCTGACTCAACCTTCCTTGAGCAAGCTGAGAACTTGAGAGACTTCCTTTTGTTTGTTATGTGCTTGTTGCGTTATTTTAGGGTCTTTTGTTCGAACACTCTTCAAGAACAAAACCATATACTCTTCTTTCAGCCTGACATAGCGAAGTAATAATTTATGCTTTGTTTGTGCAAAGGATGGAAGATTCCCAACCGCATAGCCAGAGAGATGACGTTTGATCTCCTTCCAGGCAGGCAATATCTCTTTTTCAATCTTGGCAAAAAATGCCTTCTCCGTCATTTGCCGTGTAGCGACCTTCAGGTAGGCATCTTTAAACGCAGTCAGAATCTTCTTTTCCGAGGCACTGAAAGCTGCCAAAGA
>JALTMC010000424.1:0-592 GCA_027005175.1 Myxococcales bacterium | reverse complement strand
GTTCGAAATCTCACCATATCCTTGCTATTCCAAGAAGGGCTGAGGAGTTGACGCAAACGCATAAGCTCAAGAGGCTTACGGACAGCATCACGAGGAAGAATAAGGAACACTCCGGCCAGAACAGCAGAGCCAGCTAGAGTCATGGCCACGCCACGCCATCGACGCTGAACACGAAAGGTGGGTCCTACGGGCAAAGCGAGAGCCACACCAACCAAGAAGCCAACTCCCATTCCCCCCATATGACCGGCCATATCAATCCCCTTCATCCCCAAACCTAAAAGCAGATTAAGCCCCAGGATGAAGATCCCATTGTTGCGTAGCCGAGCAAAGATAGAGGGGGGTAAGGTGTGACGTTGTCGAACAGCAAAACCCATCAAAGCCCCAAAGACACCAAAGATAGCACCGGAGGCCCCCGCACTTGTGATGATAGGATGCCACCACACACTCGCCAAACTTCCTCCGATTCCAGAAAGAAAGTAAATCGCAAAAAAGCCCGATGGCTGAAACAACTTTTCTACAGCCGGACCAATCACCCAGAGTGAGTACATATTGATCAACAAATGGAATGTACCAATATGGATGATGGTACAAG
>JALTMC010000423.1 GCA_027005175.1 Myxococcales bacterium | reverse complement strand
CATGACTATATAATGTTGCCTCGCAGACCCGTACTTTAGTGCGGGGCGTCATATCGGCGGCGCAGGCTTCAACACTCAATGTACAGATGCTTCCATCCATGGGTTGTAGTGGAGTATCATTGCTTTCTAAGTACAGAGTCCCCTTGGGACTTACCCCATGACTATATAATGTTGCCTCGCAGACCCGTACTTTAGTGCGGGGCGTCATATCGGCGGCGCAGGCCAACACGGAGCCATCGCTCAAAGTCTCGTTGTAGTACTATGTCCGTATTTTTTATAGGCTGTCAGGTTCCTTCTTTTGTTTCTTCTTTTGTTTCTTCTTTTATGAATTGGGGTTTGGGGTTTGAGGTTTGCTTTTTGGAATTCGATTTATTTTTGTCGAGGATATCTTGGGCGGCATCGAAGTTACCGTCTTTCATGGCGGAGAGCATGCTGTGGATGTCGGCTTGAGGCATGTGGATCTCGGGTGGTTTGGGGGGAGGTGGGAGTTCGGGAGGTAGTCTGAGGGCAGCGCGTGTCATCTCTGGTTCTAGGCCGTAGACGCGGGAGCGAACCATCCAGTGGTGTCGTAAAATACCGATTTGGTAGTCGACAAAATCATAGACACGAGGCTCGGGTTTTCCTGCAAAGGGCCGGAGAATACGGCCTAATGCCTGGGTTGTTTTGGTTCGATTGCCATTGGGAACAGTGAGGTAGAGGGTGTCCAGGGGGGGGTGATCCCAGCCTTCGCCAATCAACGACAATGTCGCCACCAGGATCTCTGCTTTACCGGACATGAGTTGTGTCATCGCAGATTCGCGGATTTTCGGAGTGAGTTTTCCATGCATCATCACCACTGACATGTTGGCATCGACGAGAGATTGGTAGAGTTTTTCGGCGTGTTTGACACGTTCGGTGAGTACCAAGGAGCAGCCACCGGAGCGATGTGTTTCCACGATGGTGTCGATGGTGATCTTGTGACGCTCTGGGCTTTGTGTCAGGGCGGTGATCATAGAGGTAAAGTCATTGTCGTAGATGTAGTTAAACTCTGTGCTGATCGGAAAGATCACAGGTGTGAGTAAGCGACCGTGTTGTTCCAGGTCGCGTTTGCCGATACGAAATACGATGTCGCCAAATTGTAGCCAGAGAAGCTCGTGAAGGCCATCTTTGCGATAGGGTGTTGCGGTCATGGCGACACGGTGTCGGGCCAGGAACTGGGGGAGTACTTGGTGGTAACTTTGTGCTGGGGCGTGGTGCGCTTCATCGACAATGACCAACCCAAACTCATGGATGATATCGCTGAGATCGCGCCTTGCCAGGGTTTGGATGAGAGCTACGGTAAAGGGTGCCAGACGCCATTCACCCGAGCCGATGACACCTGGCTCGATCCCCAGGACCTTCTGAGCGGTGCTGACCGTTTGTTTGAGCAGCTCGCGGGTATGGACAATAAACAGGGTGTGGGTTTGCAGAGTGTGTGCGATGCTCATAGCGACCATTGTTTTTCCGCCTCCAGTGGGGATTACGATGACGCCACTTCGGGCTTGTAGCAGAGCATTGACTGCGGATTGTTGGTAGGGACGCAGGGAGGCATTAAACTGAAATTCGGCCATTTTATCTTCGGCCAGAATGGCATGAGATTCCCATTCGAGAGTGATGTCGTGTTGGCGAGCAACCTCAACCAGGATCTTCCAGGCTCCACGGGAAATGCTCCAACTTTCGTCATCGTGTTTTTGGTAAGCGTGTCTGTACCGGACCTCATCGCCTACGGGTAAACCTCGATCAACTTTGCGTCGCCAGGATTGGTTCTCGAAGGTTAGCATTCGATGCAAATCGCTTTTCATGGAGTGGAGCAGGGGGCCGGCTGGAATCTTGATGTCACCATCAACCACAAGGTGAAGTTTTTTTTTCATCAAAAAAGCATCCTTACACTTGAAGGCATGGAGACCCCTTCCCGGTTGTGGGTCCGGCTCAATCTACAGGATAAAGTCCGGGTGAGGGAGGGGGAGTTGATGGAGGCTGCCTTGCCAAGATTAACGATTTGTCTATGATAGAGAACGTTGGAGTGAGCCGCAAGGTCGAAGCAGACTTTTGCCACACTTCTTTTATTCTCAAGAACCCTCAAGCGCTCTCAATCGCGAACAGATGGAGTTATGTTAATGAGTCGTGTGCAAAGGATCGAGTTATTTCATGTTGAGTTACCTCTACCCGAAGCCATTTCTCCGTTCTGGTATCGAGGTTACCGACAAGAAAAGCAAGTGTTGACGCTGGTTCGTCTCACAACAGAGGGCGGGTTGCAGGGGTTCTCGGCAGGATGGGCCTTGGGAAAAGAGCGTGAAGGCTTGAAAGATTGGTTGCCCGATGCATTTCTCGGTGTGGATGTTTTTGATATCCATACGATCCGTCAGCATCTCAATACCCAATATCGTTGGGGGTGGAACAACTATTGGTTAGAGACAGCATTTTGGGATCTTCAGGGAAAGATCAAAGAGAAGCCCCTGTACCAATTGTTTATGGCGAAGCCCGAAGTGGTGGATGAGGTGCGTGTATATGCAGCCACCCAAGAGTATTTGGAACTCGAACAACGGCTTCGCTCTGTTGAGTCCATTCAGAGTATGGGTGTTGATGCTCTCGGTGTGACATTGTATGGGAATCCTGAAGAGGATCTTCGCTTGCTGGAAGAGTTGCGCAACACAGGGGGCGAGGACTTGCTCTTGATTCTCAACGCAGGGCAGGCCAACCGAGCTTGGGTGGGTGAAGAGCCCATGTCCATCTGGAAACTTTCTGAAGCGCTCGACTTTGCCGCGAGTATTGAAGCCTTAGAGGTAGAGTGGCTTGAGAATCCACTGGATATGTATGCTTATGGTGATCTCTCTGTGTTGCGCAGTGAGTCCACGCTCCCGATTGCAGGCGGCTCTCTCTATGCGGGCTGGCATGAGTTCAAGATCCTGATGGAAAATAATGCGTTGGATGTCTATCGACCTGACGCGACTGTCTCAGGGGGGGTGACGAACGCTCTCCAGGTCTTAGATGCTTGTGTTCGGCGCGATCTCTTCTTCTCCCCTCATTGCGGACGAAATAGCTTCTCACTGTTGATCAATCTGCATCTCTATGCAGCCTGCCCACGCAAGTTCTTGTTTGAATATCCACTGGAGCCCGGACGTTGGACTCCTGCGATCAGAGATGCTCTTCTCACAGAGCCACTCACTCTTTCTGCGGATGGTACTCTCCCTGTCCCTCAAAGTGCTGGCCTTGGCGTAGAGTTGGATGAAGAGATGCTTCAACGTCACGGCACACTTTGGCTTGATGTGGAAGCCTAACATACAAACCCATTTCTGTTTTTGTGATGCAGCACTCACAATCCTCTGTGTTTTTGCGGCAGCTTAAGGGAGTTTTTGTATGGAGGTTCAAGATCCTCTTCCACGGATGCGACGTGATCTTAAGGTCCAAATGTTTGAAACAGCGGATGAGTCTTTCATCCTGTTGACTGATCCTTGGGCTGCGGAAGAGACCACAATGACTTTAAGTGAGATCTCGTATCTCGTTTTACAGCTGATGGATGGGCGACGAACACTTCGCGATATCCAAATCAAGCTGAACCGGTTTACGGGTGGGTTGATGCTGCCGTTGTCCCAGTTGCAGCGGCTGATAGAGCAATTCACAGAGCTTGTTTTGTTGGAAGATGAGCAGTACCACAGTCGATGCGTTCCGATGCGTCAGGCGTATTTAAAGTCTACATCTCGACAAGCTGCTCATGCAGGGGTGTCTTATCCTGAAACACGAGAAGAGCTGGAACTGTATCTTGATAAGGTGTTGTCCTTGGCTGCTTCGAGGGAGGGCTCTGTGCCTCCTGCGGATAAGATCCGAGCGGTGATCGCCCCTCATTTGGACTTACGTGTGGAAGAGGAAGCGTATGCCACAGCCTATCACGCGATTGCAGGGCGAGACCCCGATCGGATCATCTTGCTGGGCACAGGCCATGAGATCCAAGACGGTTTGTTTTGTCTCACTCTCAAGGACTATGAAACTCCTCTGGGCTCTATGCCTTGTGATCGTGAAGCCGTTCAAATGTTGAAAGATGCAGCGCCTACCGTTTGTTCCCCCGACGACTTACCCCACCGAGATGAGCACGCGCTGGAGTTCCAAGTCCCCTTTCTTCAAAAAGTCTTGGCTCGTTCGGATGTTCCCATCGTTCCGATTCTATGTGGAAGTCTTCACGAGGAGCTTGAGGGATGCCGGAAGCCCTCGGATATCCCCGGTGTTCCCAAGTTTATTGAAGCATTACAAGGGCTGGTGACAGAGCGAACTTTGTTTGTTGCAGGAGTCGATTTTTCTCATATCGGACAAAAGTTTGGACACGGTGTCCCGGCGTCAACGATGCTCGACGCTGCACGTCGCCATGACCAGAACCTACTTGATGCATTGTGTGCCGGTGCTCTGGATGACTTTTGGGGAGAAGTTCAATCTGTCCAAAACTCATACCATGTGTGTGGCTTTGCGACTCTCTGCCTCTTGTTGGAGACCCTCTCTGGCTGTAAAGGTCATGTGCTCCGTCACGACTTTTGGAAGGAAGATGAAACAGAATCTGCTGTTAGCTTTGCCTCTGTGGTGCTGACATAAAACAAGCTTGTCTCTGTGCGGGTTTTCCGTCGTGTTGCGACATGCAAAGTGAAAAAAAAAAAAAAAAACTCTGATGTTATGGGCGTGGAAACCTCCTCCGGAATCGACAGGACGAAGTCCGGATGGGGTGGGGGCTGTTGGCTCGACGCTTAAG
>JALTMC010000422.1 GCA_027005175.1 Myxococcales bacterium | reverse complement strand
TGGAGCTTAATAGAACACTCCCCGTCCCTGCTCAACCTGAAGCTTAATAGAACACTCCCCGCCCCTGCTCAACCTGAAGTTTAAGAGAAGAGAACAAGACTTCAGCAAGACCCGAAACACCCCATATCAAGATGTTTCAAGCCATAAGAATGGGAACAGAATCTCGTATTTCATAAACCCTGAATCGTTGGAAGTGCTCCGGGCTAGCGTGCAGACTGGATACTTTCACGGGCTTGGGCCATCAATGTAGTGGTGTCATCGATGGTTAGATTTTCGACGGGGATGGGCTTGTGTATCACCAGCTCCAATGTGCCGGGTCGTGCCTCCACGCTGTTGTTGGGCAGCAACACCCCTGTGTTGCGCAAGGTAACAGGCAGAACAGGAAGTTGCAGGTCAATGGCCATCCGAAATGCACCTTTTTTAAAGGGAAGCATCTCAGGCTTATTGTTGCGTGTACCTTCGGGAAAAAACAAAATCGATGTGCCGTTGGTCAGTTGAGATTTCGCACGTTGCAGAGACTCGATCGCCTTTTCACGGTTGGAGCGATCGATAAAGACATGCTTCATTCGTTCGCATGCAGGGCCGAGGATCGGGATCTTGCGAATTTCGATTTTCATGACCCAGCGAAAGTCAACTGGAAGAAATCCGTAGAGCCCTACGATATCGAGGTTACTTTCGTGGTTCACCACCACCACATAAGATTGTGTTGGATCGATGTTCTCAGAGCCGTATACTTGGGCTCGAATCATAGAGATCCAAAGCGAGTACTTGGCCCACAAGACCCCCATGTAGACAGACCAACGGATATTGACATAGGAGAGAGCGTAGGAGGCGGCTCCCAAAAGGGGGGTTGCGAGAAGAACAAACGTAGGCAGCACAACCAGAAAGTACCAGAGCCGATACAAGAAGCGAAATGGTTGTGAGAGTTGATGTACAGAGAGAGGGGATTCGATGACAGGCTTCATGGTTTACAAGTCCTCATCCTCAGGAAGCTGTTTCAAGGTTGGGATAGCGGTCAGCGATCACCACCATTCGGTCTTTGCTACCGATGAGACGATCATTGGCTGGATTGACTTCCACACGAACGGGTTCTCCTTCGTCGTGTACTTCCAAGGACACAAGAATAACATTAAATTCGCTTTTGAGTATATGAAAGACATCCCCAATGGTCCGCCCCACCCAAGAGGAAGGAAAAGGGACCTTGTAAAACTGGTTTCCAAGTGCTGGGTTAAAGAGTTCATCCAGCATCTGAATGAGCCCCCGTGTGCGCTGGGCATTCGCCAGGATAGGTCCGGCATAATCATCCGTCACCAAGACCTCTTCGACCCCTGCAAACTTAATATGTGCAGCATTTTCACGATTGAGAATTTCAACACAGGTAAAGATCTCTGGATTGATCTTTTCGATTAACAAGGCAGCCAAGATGGTCCTTGCGTCGCGATCTTGATCAGAGCGATGTTTAAATTTGTCTGCCAAAATGATCGCTTCAGACGCTCGCTCAATCCCAGCACGTTTGAGAACGTCGGTTCGCGTGAAGTCGCCTTTCACCACATACAACGCGGCGATCATAGGTATTTGTTTTGGATCGAGCAAGGAGTCAGGTTCATCATCACCGTACTCTGCCACCAAAACGATGCTCTTATTTTTGTACTCTTCGCTCTTCTGTAGGACCTCAAGCAGCAAGTTCATGGCACGATTCCACCCACAGATCACGATGTGATCTTCGAGTTCTTGTAGATCCATGTCCCCTGCTTCCATTTGGGGTTTGAGTTTGTTAATCATGACAGCAGCTATAATTCCTGTGAGTGCAGCAAAAGTGATAAGGCCAGTAATCATCACAAAAAAGAGGATGATCCGCCCCGAGAGAGTCACGGCAGGAGCACCTGTGATGGGCTCCCCACCAACCATTGTAAAAAGAACAAGCCAGAGGGCATCTCCAAAGGAGTGAAATCTCCCGAGATCTCCCTCTGCCAGATGAAAGGAGATCGCCCCTGCCACCACCAGAGTCACCAAGATCACAACCATCCAAAAGTGTTGAAGGATGCTGTAACGAACCCAGGACTGAATGCTAGAGAAGCGTCGATTTAACAGTTTGCCCAGTCGAAACATTCGTAGCAGTCGCAAGACCCGCAAGAAACGAAGTGTCCGAAACATCGGTGCGACCACAGCAAGGATATCGATCCAATAGATACGAAAGAACCGACTTTTGCGCTTTTGTGCTATCCAACGCAGGATGAGTTCGACGAAAAAGATCGCTGTAAAGGAGCGATTGAGGGCAGAAAAGACCGGAGTCACAGAGTGGATATGACGAGACTCAAAGAACTGTTCAACCACCAGCAAGATCACAGAGGCAGCAATGAATACGATCACAGCAAAGTCGACATATTTGTGATTGATAAATCGGCTGACACTTTGCTGCAGAGTTTGCCGTTTGTCTTTGGAGGGCTGTTGCATTACCTGCACTCACTCCACTCAAAATGGTGAGTCGCGAGTCAGCGAGCCGCGACTCGCGAATCCAAGGGTAAAAACTTCAGAACATACCGCACTAAAGTTGGAGAAGAGAGTACCAGACCGATGCTCTCTTTTGCGCCAAAAGTCAAGTTCCCCGAACGTAGGTGTCCTTTCCCCAAAAAGCAAGACACACAGACTTGCTTTTTCCTCTCAAGCTCCTAAAGTGCTCCACAGAAAGACCTGTGTTGCAACAAGAACAGAAGAAGACAGCAGACCATTCGCAGAAGACAGCAGACTTTTTTTCCATACACCCAAGGAGAGACAGAGATGCCCAGGTGGAACCGGCCCTATGGTTTTTTGAATGTACCAGAGGATGGCAAAGAGCCGAAGGTCGGTCTCTTTGGTGCACCGTATGATCGAGTCACATCAGGGCGCCCAGGAGGTCGGTACGCTCCTGCAGCCATTCGGCAGGCTTCCCGCCAACTGGAGTCCTATTCTCCCCTCATTGAGCAAGATCTTCAGGATATACAAGCGGTCGATCGAGGAGATCTGGATCTCAAAACAACATCCCCCAAAGAAGCCATGAGTCGAATTCAAGAAGCCGCACAGCAGCTCATCCAACAGGGGATGACCCCTGTGATGATGGCAGGAGACCCTCTCTGCAGCCTGCCCTTGTTTCTCTCTCTCCTCACACAACACCCCGATTTAATGGTGCTTCAGTTGGATGCTCACACCGGTCTTCGGGCAGAGTATTTGGGCGAAACACACTGCCACCACACTGTCATGCATCATATCCATGAGGAGATCAAAGACCCACAACGCATCATCGTTTATGGAACTCGTTCGGGCACAAAAGCGGAGTTTGAAATGGCGAAACGCTGTAGGGTATGTGGCCCCTTCCCCTCGTTCGATCACCAGCGTCTGACCGCTCTGAGATACCACTTGGAAGCTGTTCACTATCGCCCCATCCTCGTGACCTGTGATCTCGATGTGTTTGACCCATCCGTATCACCCGGGGTCAGCTACCCTGAGCCCGGTGGAATTCTTTACGAGGAGTTCCGTCACCTGCTCACCTACTTGAAAGGTCGTAACATCGTGGGGGTGAGTGTTGCGGGATGTTGCCCTCCCGCCGACTCATCCGATGTCTCTGCCACACTCGCAGCCAAAGTCGTACGCGAACTCAGTCTGCTGCCTTCTGTCTACTCTCTCGAAGCATCCAACGCTTGACTTCTGCGCGGGAAATTTGTACCCTCAGCCCAAACCTAAGTATGCCCCCTGTGGACCGATACCTATACAAAGCTCAATTACCTGATGTCAACGAATACAAACAAACAATCCGAGCCATCTTCTGCCACACTCTCTCTCAAGTCCTGGATCAAAAGCGATGTGGGTCGAGTGCGTAAAAACAACGAAGACAACTCTTTGGCCGATACCGCCAACAATCTCTTTGTAGTCGCAGATGGAATGGGAGGTCATGAGCATGGGGATCTCGCCAGCGCACAAGCTGTAGAGTCACTTCGCAATTATCTCCACAACGCCATGACGGGGTTGAAGTCTTTTTCCTTGGATCCCAGTGAAGAACGCTCACGCTGGGTTGAACAAGTCCTCTCAGGCGGTGTACTTGCTGCCAACGCTGACGTCTACAATATGGCTGTTCAAAAGGGTGTGCAAGAGAACATGGGGACAACCCTATCGATCTTGCTTTTCCTCAGCGCAGATCGAGCCATCATTGGCCATGTTGGGGATAGCCGTATCTACCGTGTACGCAACAAAGAAGTACAACAAGTTACGGAAGATCAAACCCTCGCCAACCAACAAATAAAAACAGGTGCAGTCCGGCCCGAAGATGCCGACAAAGTCCCCTTTGGCGGAACTCTTCTCCAAGCCATCGGCTACCGTGCCGAAGTCACACCCGATGTCTTTTGGCTCGATGTCTTACCCGGTGACCAGTTTTTACTTTGCTCCGACGGGTTATCCAATTATCTCATTGAAGACGAGATCGTCACTGTTTTTAGCAAAGCCCGTGGAGAACAAATCGTTCCTCGCCTGATCGACTGCGCCAACGCACGAGGAGGACGTGACAACATCACAGCTGTTGTTGTAGAAGTGGAAGATCCCGAAGGCAATATGGGTGCCACGCAGCTCGACCTCGGCGGAGATATCCTCAGCCAGTGCCCCTTGTTCAGCGGTTTTGATATGACCGAGATCATGCGCCTCTTACCCTTGGGCCAACTGCGTGCCTTCATCAGCGATGAGACCCTGCAATTTGAAGGCAATGAAGCCCAGGGGCTGTTTATGATTCTAGCCGGTCG
>JALTMC010000421.1 GCA_027005175.1 Myxococcales bacterium | reverse complement strand
TTTTAGCCACTGTTGATCCACCGATTGTTCGCGGATGGCAGGGTCCGTAACAAACAAGCTGTACCAAACCTTGACATAGGGTTCAAAGATACTGAGGCGTTTGCTCAGTGCGATATGCCATGAGAGAATATGGGAGCCGCGCCCAACACCACCACCATTGGTGAGGGTGTTGGGATCATTAGGATTCCAGAATGATCCTGAGGGGGCGGTCCAAGTAAATCCAAGCACCCAGGTGGCTCGGAAAGGATCGCGTTCATTGTTGTAAATTCCCCACCGCAGGCCGAGTTTAATATCGCCGAGGACGGAGGTGCGTTTGCGTTCGATGTCATTGGCGGAGGCAATACCTTCCTGGCGTAGACTGGAGCCATCTTTAATGGCTTCGGGTGTGAGGCTGCTGTTGAATGTCTCTGAGAGAATCAAGGGAAGAGTGAAGTTCAACTCGAGATCTTTGTAAAGGCCAATGGCCGCACGAAGATTCATCGTATGGCGAACATGAGTGACTTTGAGTTCAGGAAAATACTCAAAGAACTGTTTTTTCCGTTGAAGGACTTTTTCACGTGCGATCGTAGCAGATGTATTCATCAACGAATACGAGACACGAAAACGGAAGTCAAACGGGTTTTTGTTGTCATAGTCAAAGGAGTCAGCGACATCTGTGATGTCGGCTGCATGTGCTGATGGGGGTTGGAGCCCGGTTGAGACTCCGATGCCAACACATAGACATACAACCCAGAACCATCGCTTCATCAATCCGGCCTCCCGCCGCTGCAAGTATGCCAAAACAAGTAGGGATTTATCAAGTAAACTTGCCTTGATATGCTTAGAGTATCTTGAACTTGAACTACCAGCTTTTTTTCCACAAGCGTGAAACAACACCCCACACCAGGGGCATCCTTCTTTTCTATGGATGACATGCTACACTCACGTCAACTTTCTCGCAAGCCCAATTCCTTCATCTTTTTTTGAAGACTCTTGCGGCTAATCCCCAAAATCTTAGCAGCCTGAGTGACGTTTCCCCCGGTTTGATCGAGGGCCTGACTGATCATTCCTCGCTCCAAGCGCTCCTTTTCTTGCTTCCACATTTCGGGTAAGGAGAGGGAACCATCCCCTCCGATTGGAGGGCGTGCGGCCAAGGTTTCCCCACGTTGGAGAAGTTCTGGAGGAAGATCTTGCAGAGTGATACGAGGTTCACTGGCAAACAAAATATTGCGCTCCATCACATTCTCCAGTTCACGAATATTGCCAGGCCAGTCATGTTCTTCCAAACAGGTGAGGGCTTCTGGCGTGATTCCTTCGATCTCTTTGTTCAGACGTTTGTTGAATCGCTTGATGAAGTGGCCGACAAGCAAGGGGATGTCAGAACGACGCTCGCGTAGGGGGGGAAGAGTCATAGGCACAACTTTCAGACGATAGTACAAATCCTCACGAAAAGTCCCTTCTTTGATCATGTCCTCTAGCTTGCGGTTGGTGGCAGCGACCAAGCGAACATTGACCTTGATGGTCTTGACACCACCAATTCGTTCAAAGGTTTCGTACTGCAAGATCCGAAGCAGCTTGACTTGCATCTCCACAGGGATCTCGCCAATTTCATCGAGAAACAGAGTACCTCCATCCGCCAATTCAAACTTACCTGCTTTCGCAGAGACGGCTCCCGTGAAGGCTCCTTTTTCGTATCCAAACAACTCTGCTTCCATAAGGTTGTGTGGGATCGCGGCACAGTTGATCGTAATATAGGGCTTGTCGCGTCGTGAACTGTTTTGGTGAAGGGCCCGGGCTACCAGCTCTTTTCCAGTGCCATGCTCTCCTGTGATCAACACCGTGGATGGGGTGTCGGCGACTTTGGCGATGGCCTCGTAGATCTCCATCATCTTGCGGGATCGACCGATGATATCATACTGACCCAGCTCCTCCTGAACAGGGCGATAATACCGACTGTTTAACTGGTATGTCTGAAACGCCTTTTGCACCACTTGCTGCAACTCGTCTCGATCAAAGGGCTTGGTCACATAGTCAAAAGCTCCTTTTTTGAGGGCTTCGACTGCATTGTCCACGGTTCCATGAGCTGTAATCAGGATCATCGGAATGCCTGGAAAGTGCCCCATCACATGGCTCAACAACTCCATTCCATTCATCTCTGGCATCTTGATGTCGCTGATAATGACCGAGATCGTATGAGCATTGAGGGCAGCGATAGCTTCCAATCCATTGGTGGCTGTCTGGACTTCAAATCCCTGCTTCTCCAACATCGCACGCAGAACACGACGCATACTGCGCTCGTCTTCCACCACGAGCACCTTGGCCTGTTCCTGGTGCTCACTGGTTTCTGGCTCTACATCTTGACTAGCACCCTGCGCTTTTTGTTTGCTCATCAGCTGTATCCTTTGTTTGTTTCGATTGACAAGACAAGTTTATCGCGATGGCCTCAGCCAAGCACAGAAACGATGGTTGATACAATACAACATGAGATCAAACAATGGAATCTTAATAGACACAATTTTTTACAGATACAATCGCAAATCGTTGTTCAAAGTTAAACCTAGAAAACTGACTGGTTTGACTTTGGTCGGTCTCGCATCGTTTTGCTGCGTCTGGCTGCGTTGCTCCTCATCGGAGTCGTTTCACTACAGCTCTTCGTTGCGCTTGGACAAGCCTTGCAAGGACTTTCGGTCCCCCGTTCCCTCAAATCGGCTTGTCTTCTAGCAGAGTAGGCATCGCTCCAATGTGGGCCGATGGTATCAAGATGTGTCATGGCAGTCTCTTTTTTCAGGCTTCTTGAAAAAAAGACGCAACTCCTTCACCATGAGAGCCGACAATGATGTCGAATGTAGATTTTGTGTATCATGTGAGTCGATCGCTTTGATCGCTTACTGAAGCCAAGTATATAAGAGACCAAGTACTTTTTTTGCCACTCAAATGAGTTGGAGGATCGAAATCATGACGAAGATCGGTGGGCCGAATCCAAACATCCAAATGAACACCCACAAGGAAGTGGTGACAGACGCACCCCAAAGTCAAGCATACCAACACAACAATCCGACCGCGATGCAGCCTGGTGTAGGCCAGCAGCTCCAGGGGATGGTTGGCGGTGTCGTTGTTCAGCAAGGCTTTATTCCTGGTGCTCAGGGCACAGGCCGATCAGCAATGGGTGTTGTGAACAACCCCGGTGCGATGTTGCAAGTTGCTGCCCAAGGTGCACAGCAAGGTATGCAAATCCAGGCGATGACCGGACAAGCTCTGCAAGCGATGAATGCTATGGGGTTGGGCAATCTTCCTCAAGCACAAATGCTCAGTATGATGAATGGCATCGGTCAGCATATGGTGGCACATGCCAATTCAATGGGAGCACAAGCTCTCGCCCAAACCGTCATGCCTGCGATTCCCGGAATGAATCAGGCGGCAGGTGCTTTCCTGACCAGCAACTTTAATCAGGGTATGATGGAAGGTATGGGTGGACAATTCCTCTCAACCATCGGTCAACAGCCTGCTGTCAACTGGGGACGTCAAGCTCTCGGTCAGCTTGGACCACAGTATTTCAACAACTTTGACCCTCGCAGTTTGGCTGCTATGCCCAACCGAGCATTGATGCCCTTCACCAATCAAATGATGGGCGCGATGAACCAAATGTCTCCACTTCAAATGGGACAGCAAATGATGCCCATGATCACACCACAGATGCAAGCGGGTCTGGGTCAAGGCATGTTCAACATGATGGCTCCCGGTATGCAGCAAAGCCTCGGACAAGGTATGATGCCCATGTTGGCAAAAGCTCCCGCCTTGGCAGGTCAAGCTCTCATTGGTGGGCTCGGTCAAAAGGTTCTTCAAAGCATCGGTCAAAAGATCCTGGGTCAATTCCCCGGTCTGGCTGGCACCACAGGTGGTGGATTGGCCAAGAGCTTGTTGGGCGCACTCGGCAAAGGCGGCGATCTCAAGAAGAATCTCCTCAGTGGTATCACCAACTTCTTCAAAGACAAGCTTCTCAAAGGTGGAAAACTGGCTGACCTCGGTAAGAACCTCCTTGGAAAACTCGGCAACGGCTTCTTGGGTAAAGCTGGTAACGGCATTATGAACCTGATTGGTAAGGGCAAAGGTGCTCTCAGCAGTCTCGGTTCTTTGGGCAAAGGTCTACTCGGTAAGCTCGGTGGTGGTGTCCTCAATAAGCTTGGGGGGATCGGAAATATCGCCAGTGGCGCATTGTCCCTGTTGAACGGTAAGTTTGATACGGCCAAGGCCCTCAAAATCGCCATGAACTTTATCCCTGTGGTTGGGCCTGCCCTCGGTGTCTTGTCCAATGTTCCTGTTGTTGGACCCGTCATCAATAAGCTCGTTGGCGGGATCGCTAAGGTTGTCAACAAAATTCCAGGTGTCGCCCCTCTTGTCAAAGGCATCGGGAAAATCGGTGGAGCCATTGGTAAAGGGATCAAGAAGATCGGTAAAAGCATCCTTGGTGGTGCCAAGAAACTCTTCTCCAAGATCTAACTCCTCTCCAAGATCGAACTCCTCTCCAAGATTGAACTCCTCTCTTTCTATTACACTTCCCATGTCAGTGAAGGCACCCAAAGGGTCCTACACCACTCTCTAAACGATCCACCTCCAATACAGGGTATGGTTTCACTGCGTCAAGCTTTGTAACCACCATCACCAGACTTGATTTGTAGTGGGATGGAGCAAGGAAGTAAAGCAAAACGTTGGAATGTTGGTCATAAGAAAGCGAAACCTCTACGAACACGTCACACTCAAAAATTGACGTTCTCCCCCTACAGATGGATGTAT
>JALTMC010000420.1 GCA_027005175.1 Myxococcales bacterium | reverse complement strand
AAACAAAGCCTCCCCAAGAAACAAAGCCTCCCCAAGAAACAAAGCCTCCAGCAAGTCGACCGATGGCTTCACTGAAAAAGTGAAAATACGATTGCCCGGGTATGCGATGAAGAGGTCTTGCGATCGTTGTTCTCCCTTTGGCATGGGGGAAGGAACTTGAGCTATTGTTCTCCCTTTGGCATGGGGGAAGGAACTTGAGCTATGTTTCGTTTTGTCTGCGAGTCTGAATGAGCTGGGCGACGATGCTGATCGCGATCTCGGGTGGTGTGTGCCCTCCGATGGGGAGTCCCATGGGGCAGTGAACGCGAGCCCACTGTTTCTCGGAGATCCCGGCGGCTTTGAGTTCTTTCCACAGCTTGATGGCTTTTTGTTTGCTGCCGATAACACCCGTGTATTGTTGCTGTCCATGGATGACGTGTTCGAGGATGAGCTTATCGTGGGCGTGCCCCTGGCTGACCATCACAAGGAAGTGGTTGGGTTGAGGGGTAAAGGTTTCGAGGAAGTGAGGGAAGGGCTCTTGGACAATGGTGGCTCTGGGGAAACGATCAGAGGTGGACCATTCAGGACGTTCATCAACAACTGTCACACGAAATCCTGCTTGTGCAGCAAAGAGTGCTGTGGGTTGAGAGATGTGTCCTGCACCAAAAAGAATAAGATGAGGGGCTGGAGCGATATGCTCCAGAAAGAAATCCATCACCCCACCACAAGTCATTCCGATCGCTTGTAGATTGTAGCTGAGCAATCGGTGAGGTTCTCCGGATTGGAGGAGGGCTTGAGCGTCACGGATAAGGTGAGACTCAATACGCCCACCTCCGACCGTTCCACGTAGCTCTCCATTGGAGAGTACGAGCATCCGAGCACCCACTTGTTGTGGGTTGGAACCTGCTGCACGAACCACAGTGATCAGGATGAGAGGCTTTTCTTGTTGATAGACTTCGTCTCGTACCTCCGCCATTACATCCAGGGCCGCCTGTGATGTGTATCTTGTCGACATAAGACTCTTCCTCTTTGTCCGTGTTTACGGTGAACGGCGTCTGGCTGGAGGGTGTGCTCTCGATGGTACGTTGGCAGGGATCACACGGCGTTTGACTGGAGGGCGCGATCGTGACGGTAAATTCGCAGGGATCACACGGCGACGAGGGGTTGGGCGAGGTAGGGGTCGCTTTCCTGGCTTCCTCTCCTTGCTTTTGCGTTTGCCCGGTTTCTTCTTACTGTCACCATCATTACCGTCATCGTCGTCGTCATCGTCGTCATCCCCAAGGTCTCCGTCTGTCTTGAAGTCGAAGGTTGGCTTTTTGTCTGGTGTGTCGGCATCGTTCGTTTTTTGAACGGGTCCCTGCATCGATTGGATGCTTCCGGCCTGCATGGGCAACCAAAGACTAATTGCAGGAACATAGGTGATCAAAAGTAGTGCGACACCGAGCAGTCCCAAGAAGGGGATCGAGACCCTATAAAGAGTGAGGACTGGCTTTTTGAACGTCAGGCTGGATATAAACAAATTGATCCCTACAGGTGGGGTCATATAGCCCAATTCCAGGTTGGCCAGGAAGATGATTCCAAGATGGACTGGATGAATACCGAACTTCATGGACAAAGGAACAATCAAGGGCACAACCACAAGGATCGCAGAGAATATATCCAGCAAACATCCTACCAACAATAAGAAAATATTGAGGACAAACAAAAACATATATTTGTTTGTAATGTAGGGCTTCAGGAAGATAAACATCTTGTCTGGCACATCCTGACGGATCAGGATATCACTGAGTGCCAGAGCACTCATCATGATGATAAAGATCGAGCCCACCAGTTTGAGTGACAGCGTGGTGACTCGGGGCATATCGCTTAGTTTGAGGTCTTTGTAAATAAAAACCTCAATCACAAAGATATAGCCTGCTGTGATCAGAGCGACTTCGGGGATCGAAACAGAGCCGGAGAAGAGTAGCCACAACACAATGATAGGCAAGGCCGCTTCCCACTTTGTCTCCCACAAAGCATTCTTTAGATTGCGAATACTAAATTTGATCCGGGGTGTCTCTGCTTTGCGACTGACCCACATCCCATGGATCGAGAGGATCAGGATCATCAAGATGCCGGGAATGATTCCTGCCCAGAACAAGGAGTTGATCTTGAGTTCCATTCCCAGATTTTGTGTCAGGCGTCCGGCGATGACACCGTAGAGGATAAGGGGCAAGCTGGGTGGTAACAACAGACCCAGAGAGCCGGATGCTGTCAGCAAACCCAGGGAGTACTTTTCTGGATATCTGGACTTGATGAGTACTGGGTACAATAGCGAACCAAGGGCTACAATCGTGACACCGGACGCACCTGTAAAGATCGTAAAGAACGAGCAGACCACAAGGATCTGAATGGTGAGTCCACCTGGCATCCAGCCCAGCATCGATTCAAAGAGCTTGACCAAGCGTTCACTGGTTTTACTCTCTGCCATCAAGTAACCGGCAAAGGTAAACAGAGGAATGCTGACAAAGGCAGGGGCGTCAACGAGCTGAGAGTGACTTTGCACAAAGAACAAGGCTGGGTTAAGCCCAAGTGTATTTCCCATGAGTAGGGCTACGCCACCAATCACAAGAAAGAGAGGGAGTCCAAACAGAGCCATGGTCAACAGCAGGAGGATGAGCACGATTGTCATGATGCTTCTCCTTCTGTTTTGCTCTCCGAAGCTTCTGACTCCGTCGAGGTATCATCCTCACTCTCAACAGATGCGCTTTGTGCGTCATCAGGTTCCTTCGCAGGAGCGAGCGCTGCCTCATCCGGTGAGTTTTCTGCTTCAGATTCTTCGTCGCTGACGGCTTCCGAATTTGTTGTTTCTGCTTCTTGTGCTGCCTTTATCTCTGCCAAGATGATGTCTTGTTCCTGGACAAAGGTATGGGCTGGTCTTAGCCCATATTCAATGGTTTGCATCAGATAGCGAATGGTAATCAAGCCAAAGGCATAAGGAAAGATCAGCAAAAAGTACCAGATGGGGACATTCCAGGTGCCGAGGTGGACGTGCTCCATGGTCTTGCTTTGGGTATAAAAGAGCAGAAAGACAATGGTGCGATAGGTTAGGACCCCACAAAGGAGCGTGGAGACCGCACCGATCACGAGCTTGTTCACTTGTAGGCCACGTCCTCGAAGCACCCGGCTAAATGCATCGATGCTGATGTGCTCTGAGGAGGCGGCGGCGAGAGTGGCCCCTAGCAATCCCAGCCACACCGTGAGGTGCTGAGCCAGAACATCGGAGAAAGCGAGACCTTGTCCGATGAGGTTTCGGGCCAAAATGTGGATGCTCCCTACAAGTAGGATTGTGAATATCCCGCAGACCAACAATCCACGCTCCAGCTTCTGGAGTCGTGAATCAAACGCATGCCAGCCTTGCAGCCAGCTTGGACGTACATACTCTTGTTCTTGTGTATTCTTCACTTACTTGCCACGATACTTTTTGAGAGTGTTCTTGATTAAGTTAAGGTCCTTGGCTGAATACAGTTTCCCCGTGAAGTATTGGGTCACCTTCGCTGCGATCTCCCGCATCTTCTGCTTTTGTTTTTTGTTTAATTTGATGCTCTTGATCCCACGCTTTCTCAGTGTACGCATCGCACGTCTGTTGTCCCGGCGAACCACCCTCGCAATGATCTTGTGGTATTTGGCGGAGGTCTTCATCAAAATCTTTTGTAGGTTCGCGGGAAGGCGATCATAGCTCTTCTTGGAGATCACTGTGGCACCAATACCAATCGCAAACTTGTACTTGATACGGTATTTGATATAGGAGTGCCATTGCATGGCAATGAGTGTCAGAGGTGTGCCCACCACAGTGTCCACAGTGCCTGTTTGCAGACCCTGGCGAACATGCAACAAGCCCAGCAAGCGAGGTGTTAGATTTCCTTGGGAAGCAAACTGCTTGGTCAAGGGATCATCGGTCCATGCCCAGATCTTGGCCTTCTTCAGGTCGGCGATGTTGCGAAGTTTTTTCTTGGAAAACAAGTAGACATAGCCGAGGTCTCCCCAACCAAGGAGAATAAATCCTTTGTCCGAAAGCTGCTTGCGTAGGTGGGCATCAAGTACCTTGCGCACATGGTACAGCTCTTTGTACTTGCGGAACATAAATGGCAACTGCAGTGCCATCAAGGCTGTGTTGATTTGAGACAGACCAATGGATGTAATAACTCCACCCTGCAAGCTGTCCAGCTTTATCTTGCGAACCACAACCTTCTCATCACCCATACGACCACCTGTGTACAGCTTGATGCGAAGCTTTCCTTTGGACTTCTTTTTTACTTCCCAACGAAAGGCATTCAGTACCTTTACCCAACTGGAACCTTTGGGGGCTAGCGTCGCGATTCTCAATGTATACTTCTTTGCCAACGCAAAAGAAGGCAATGCCATAAGCATTCCCAAAAAACATGAAATCCAGAGTGTTTTCTTATGCATCTTTTCGTTTCCTTTCAACGAATGTCTCTACCGTTCCAAGTGTTGTGTTTCTTCTCCCAAGGAGACCCACAGTGGGATCGCGATCGAATCTTG
Organism: Myxococcales bacterium; assembly: GCA_027005175.1. Lineage (GTDB taxonomy): Bacteria > Myxococcota_C > UBA6777 > UBA6777 > UBA6777 > M3003. Next base: position 12,335 of record JALTMC010000420.1, on the reverse strand, counting down.
AAACGATAGAACCTGGAACGTCGAGGGCCATTTGATATTCTATTGTGTGTGGGCTGAACACGTTATCACAACAACTTCCTTGCTCACTGATAGCTTCGAACCATTCGTGGGCATGGTAGCCTCTTTTGTTCTTATTCGCAAAGTGGCAAGCGAAAGCACATGGACATCCTCTTCTCCCAACCCCGATTTCACCCGTCGTGTGTAGAATATGCGAGGGGCTTTGCACGACTTGTGGCCCCTTTCATGATCAGAGAAACACACCATCTGGCTTTGTCGCAATGTCAGGAACTGGCTTTGTCGCAACGTCAGGAGTTGGCTTTGTCGCAACGTCAGGAACTGGCTCACTCTTGCGATAGAGCCGATGAAACATCTAGGTTAGGGACAAAACTCATCGGCATCCATCAAGGCAATCCTTGCTACTTCTTTGCTCCAAGCGTTCATCAGATTGAGCAGAGGTTTGTTTTTGATGACAGTGGAGTCAATATGCTTGAGCAGTTTCTTGCAGCCAGCGGTGTCATTGGATTGTTGGCTATAAAACAAAGCTTTGAAGTAGTGCATAATCAAAGCTCCGTTTTCAGAGTACGTGAGGGCTTTATCAAAGTGGAACTTTGCTTTCTTGAGATCACCGCCTACGGTTGGGGCTTGGGCATAGAATACACCCAAAAAGAGATGGCTCATTCCGTAGAAATACTCGGGTTGCAACTCGGCGATGCGATGCATCATCTGTCGGAGTTGAGGGATTTGTGCAGCCAGGTTGATGTCTTCAAGACCATGAATCAATGCATAGCCCCAACCGAAGCCTCCCCACAGCATGACAGGGACATCGGATTTCTTGATCTTCTTGTGAAGGAACTCTTTGTACTGCGGAGTTCCGAGTAAAGCGGCCTTTTTGAAGCCTTGATAGCGTTGGTCTAGGATCGTCAGGCAGTAGTTGCGCCCGCGCAATGCGAAAAGACGCATCCGATTCTCAAAACGGGATATCTGGGCATCAAGGAGCTTTTTCTTCTCCGCTTTCTCGGCGTGTTGTGCGGCGTATTTGAGTTGGTTTAACTGTGGCTCCATCAGCAACCCATAGCTGGCAAAACCCTGACACAAAAGCATCTGGAACTTTTCTTTTCGAGTCTTATTTTTGTCATTGGCCATCATCACCTCGATCAGCTTGAGCTGTCCTCCGATGGATTGCCATGCAAGAGCAACATCTGTTTCTCGCAGAAAGGTGCCGAAGGCCGGTTTCGCCAACATGGTGACCATTTGGTCGCGGGTCAGATTTTCAACACAAGATCCTCCCTGCAGAAAGGGCATCATCCACAAGAGACTCAACAAGAGACTCCACATCGTTCGCTTCTTCATTCCGTACCTCAAGTCTAAAGCAGTCTAACAAGCAAGGTTGTCTACAATCAAAGCATCCAAAGAAACTTCTTCTCTCAAAAAAGCATTCTTTTTGGTTTCCAAGTCTTTCTCTCTTTCGTTCCACAATTGGCAGAGAGTGTCAACAGTTGATCGCTCTCCGAACCTTTCAAGTTGGGCTGTCTTGTCTCCTTTCAGCTTGACAAATATTCATCAAAAAACAATTCTATACGTCAGTGTTTGGTCGTTCTCGATTGGGAGGTTGTTATGAGTTGGAAGCGCAAGACTGTTGTGGTTGGGTTGGTATGTATTGGGTTTCTTTGTGGGTCTACATTCTCTTATGCAAGGAAGAGCAAAAAAAACTTGCGCAAAGCAGGTTTGAAGAAGGTGTGGTCTCCCGCAGCAGCCTATGGCTGGTCTCGTCCGCCCAAATGGGCCGCTCTGTCAGAGAAAACACAAAAAATACTCAAGCGCGGTAAGGTTCAGGTCAGTACAAAGTACCTAAAAAATGAGCATGGGAAGAGCATGATGGTGGTTCAATGTCGAGCGATCATCAAGTCTCCACCCAAGGAAGTGTTTAAGACACTAGCCGATCTCAACAACGCTCATAAGTTTATGCCAGGGATGTACTATTCCAAAGTCATACGCAAGCTTGGACCCCATACGTACCATGTTGTGCGGAAGGTTAAGATGGCCTGGGTCAAGCTCGCTCTGAACATTCGCATTCAACTTTTTCCCAACCACCGCTATCAGTTCAATCTGATGAGGCATCTCAAAAATGATATCAAAGACTCTGTGGGATCGATGGTCTTTGAGCCCATTCATGGTGGCAAGCACACTCTCTATACCTACCGAAGTTACGCCGACTCAGGCAGGTGGGTTCCTGGTTTTATCCGTCGGGCTGTGCTTGGAGGGACTCTTCCCAAACTGGTAAAACAAATTGGCAAACGTACCCGCAATCGCAACTGGAAACAAAAGTAAGTCGTGACATCCGACTCTCTTTGGTCTTTATCTCGGGTGGAGTGGTCTCAGGTGTGGGGGGAGGGCACTCTTACGGTCCGGCTGTGGGACAACCAGCGGTGGGAAACCCGAGAGCATCTACACCAGTGGCAGGGGATTTCGTTGTTTGGTGGTCCCACCGTCTCTGCGGTCGCCCAAGAGGCTCCCCTCTTGTTTTCGTTGGAAAAAGGCCCCATCGCTGTCGTCCCCATTCAATTGCGTGAGCAGACCAGTTACCGGGTTGAGGTCTCTTGGGTCGGTGAGCGAGAGACACCTGTGTTGGATTGCTTTCCCGCGCTCTCTCCTCCTGTCTTGCGGCCCGATCCTGGGTGGCATCGCCCTCGGGTTTTCTCCGGGACTCTCAACTTCCGGGATTATGTGGGAGAGACTGCATTGGTCTTGCATCATCAGGACCGTGAGATCTTTCGGGCCGTGTTGGAAGTCCGCTCCCTCAAAATGGGCTATCTCGACGACTATGTCGCGTTGCTCGATAGCTTGGGGGAGCGACTGCTCGCTTTGTTGTTGCAACTGGAGAGTCCTGTCTTTGCCCCCTTTGTAGGACGGCAGGGAGAGCAAGAAACAGCAGGCCACGAGTTGTTTCTGTTGTTGCGTCACCTTGTGCGTTGGCCTCCTTTGCAGTTGGCTTGGGAGCACCTTCGACGAGTCTCTCCTCAACAGTTAACACGCTCTCGACGTCTCGTCCCTGTGGAGCGTCATCCGCCCCGCCATGGGCGCGATCTGGTGGATGGATACCAACGTCGCAACTCCTGGGTTGAGGCTCCAACCACTTGGACATTGCCAAAAGCTGCCAGAGGACTTGTCCCCAAACATTATCCAAAGCACGGTTTGGAGTTACAGCGGGATACTCCCGAGAATCGCTTTGTCGGGCTGTTTCACCAACGAGTCTCTATGTTATTGGATTCTCTGTCGCAGCGTTATGGGAAGTCGGGCCACTGGGCCTTGCGTGAGGAACTGCGGCAACTCCAACATGAGTGGATGCGGATCCCTCGGTGGATTCCTGTGGTGGACAAAGCTTCGAGTGCTTCGGGAGTGCCGGTTCCTCGACAAAGCCTGGCAACACAGCCTCTCTATCGTCCTTTTTTAGAAGCCTGGGATCTCTTGTCTGCCTCTCTTCATCTGTCCTGGTCTGGCCTGGCAGAAGCGATCGCTGGTCCGCTGCGCGATCTGGCTCGGCTGTACGAATACTGGTGCTTTTTCCAACTGTGGGAAGCATTGTGTGTTGTCGCGGAGCCGGACAAACCCGTACCTCCCTGGTGGGTACAGGACCAACAGCGACTTCGCGCTGACCTTCGTCCTGGTGTTGGGTTTCCTTTCCGCTTCAAACATCTACAGCTCTTGCTATTTTACCAGAGGCGGTTCACTCCTGGGGAGTCGAATATGCGCTCCTATTCGGTGGCATTGGTTCCCGACTATACCCTGGAGATACGATTCCCAAACAGGGCACCCTTGCTGCTTTGCTTCGATGCGAAGTATCGACCGGATAAAGCCTTAGAGAAGATGCATGCCTACCGCGATGCTTTGCGAGGAGCCTTGGGTTGTTATCTCTTTTATCCAGGACAACAAGAGTACCCAACACTCTACCCAAAGAATCCAGAATCCTTGCTCCCCGGTGTGGGGGCTTTTGCGTTGCGACCTCATCCTGAAAGTCATGCGTGGTTGGTGCGGTTCTTGAGGTGGGCGTTGGAACAGATCGTGTCAGATTTCCCGGAATAGCCGAAGGAATGCGGCCAAGGCAGAGATTAGAAGCAGCCATCGAATCCAGCTTACATCGCGGTCTCCACGCATCATCTTGGTGGCAAACCACGCACCCGAGGCACTGCCTATCGCAAGGATCACACTGAGGGTGAGAATGATCTGGTCGTGCCAGAGAAAGACGAGGCTGGCGAGGCTGGTTGTGAGAAACAAAAGTTGTACCTTGAGCGCATTGCTGTGTTTGATGTCGTAGTTACCCAAAAACATCAACACCAGCAAACTCCAAATTCCAACACCAACTTGAATGAACCCACTGTACAAACCCACAAAGAAGAAAGAGAGCATGAGAAACCATCGAGGTGGCCCAGGTGTTTGGAGCTTTGTTTGCGCCTGAAAGAGTTTGGGCCGGAGTAAGATAGGAATCGCAGCCAGTACAAGTAAGATGGCAAAGATCTTTCGGAACACCTCAGGAGAAAGGACAACAGCCAGTTGAGCGCCCGCCCAACCACCGCACAAAGCAGGTCCAGCGAGCCACAGCACTGTTCGGGCGCTCTGCATGCCATTGAATCGAAAGCCCAAGACGGCTGTTCCAGTCGAGGCAACAAGGGCCAGACGATTGGTGGCGTTCGCCAGTTGAGGAGGTACTCCCAGAAAGATCAACAGCGGTACTGTGAGAAGGGAACCTCCACCTGCCAGTGTGTTGATAAAACCACACCCCAAGCCTCCGATGACAAGAAACAACCACTGCCACCAAGGCCACTGTGGGACCGACCATAGATGTTCCATTAAGAATAACTCTCCCTCAATGATTTCCATAACAAATTCTCAACAACCTTCGATTCCATTTGCTTCGAGATGTTGAAGTTCAAGGTAAAAGTCTCACCGACCTCATGAAGAATCACACAGCAGAGCAGCCACACCAGCAAGCAGTTCACCTGTCTGTGTCAGAGTGCTTTGTTGGCCTAGCATTAGAATGAAATGGAGTCCACCGATTTCTTCCGTAGACCATGGTCATGGAATTTCTAGGTAATCATGGAGTAAGGCGACGGCAGCACGATATACTAACCCTAAAACAAACGCAAAATTTTTGGAGCATCGGATGAATCAGGGAATATCGCATGATTTTGTTTTCGCTGACATGCCTCACCCCAAAAAAATGGTCTTTTCAATCTCCCCGGTATTGCGAGGGAATGGAATATCAATATCCGGTTATCCTATTTTTACTGGAGCTTTGTTTGTCCCCTTTGTTTCTCCTCAGTTGTCTTACATCTGTAGCGTATCAAGGATAGGTAGGGGTGAAGGGTAGTCAATTAATTTGAACTTGCCTTGCTTTGCCTTGGGGAAAGAATAACAAAGAAAGAAAGGGTTATTGCAGTGAAAAAAACGAGTCTGTTTCGATTGTTTTTTGGCGGGATAGGGCTTTTCCTGTTGCTGTTGTCTGCTTGTGGAAGTCCGAAGGGAAAGGGAGAATCCTGCGAAGATGGCTCTCGTTGTATTTCGGGGTATGCATGTGTCGAAAACATCTGTGTTGTCATCGAATGCTCAGCAAGTAAAGCCTGTCCTGAGGGAAGGATCTGTAAAAAATCGAAGTGTTCTCCGTGCTCGCAGGACAAAGAATGTGGAACCGGAAAGATCTGCAGTAAGGGGTCTTGTCAAGATGCTTGCTCAGACAAGAATATCTGTGAAGGTGGAAAGATCTGCGAGAAAGGGCACTGTGTCGCTTGCAAAGACAATAAGGCCTGTGGCAAGGGGAAGATCTGTAAAGATGGAGCTTGTCGTGAGGGCTGTGTTGATGCAAGCGAATGCGATTCAGGGGAGATCTGTCGCCGTAACCAATGTGCACCTTGTAGTAAAGATGCGGAGTGTGGAGACAAGAAGATCTGTGAGCAAGGCAAATGTTCAGATGGTTGCCAAGATGCAAAGGGATGCAAAGAGGGCCAAGTCTGTCGGAATAAGCGCTGTGCGCCTTGCGTTGCGGATACGGAGTGTGGAGACAAGAAGATTTGTAAGCAAGGCAAATGCTTGGACGGATGCCAAGATGCAAAAGGATGCAAAGAGGGCCAAGTCTGTCGGAATAAGCGTTGTGCTCCTTGCGTTGCAGATGCCGAATGTGGACAAAAGAGTCTCTGTCAACAGGGCAAATGCATTGCTGGCGATTGTCGAAAAGATGGTGATTGCAAGAATGGACAGATCTGTAAAGGTAGCCAATGTAGCGCATGCTCCAACGACAAGGATTGCGTCTTTGGAAAGATCTGTGAGTCTGGAAAATGTTCTGCTGGCTGTCGTACCGATAAGGGCTGCCTTTCCGGCCAAGTTTGTGATGCACAGGCCAAGTCTTGCAAAGGATGTCTTCAGAAGAAAGATTGTGCTGGAGGCTTAATCTGTTCCAACAATACTTGTGAAGCTTGCAAAGATGATAAGTCTTGTGGTTCTGGTCAACTTTGCTTGAACAAATCTTGTTTGCCTGGAGATTGTCGCAAAACTTCGGACTGTAAGGGGGGGAAGATCTGCAAAAATAACCTCTGTTTGGGATGCTCTGTAAACAAGGAGTGTGGTACAGGTAAAGTTTGTGTCCAAGGAGTATGCAAAAGTGGTAACTGCAATTCAAACAGTGATTGTAAAGGTGGTCAGATCTGCCGTAGTAACAAATGCAGTTCATGCTCCGCTGATAAGGATTGTGGTACAGGGCGACTCTGTCTCTCCGGTATTTGCAAGTCAGGAGCTTGTCGTTCTTCCAAAGATTGTTCCTCTGGACGGATCTGCCAAAAAAATGTCTGCGTGAACTGCAAGGCTAACAGTGATTGTGGTTCGGGGCAGGTTTGCTCTGCCGGTCTATGCAAAACAGGTGTCTGCACGAAAAACGTAGAGTGCAAGAATGGAAAGGTTTGTAAGTCCAATCAATGCACCGCATGCTCTTCCGACGCTGATTGTGATGGAGGGACCTTTTGTGGTGGCGGTGTTTGTTTACCAGGATTGTACGTTGAAGGTGCATTTCGCTGGCTTGATAATTCGAACGCTGCTTCTTGTTCTGATTATCGATATCCTGATGGCTCTTCTCCAAGCAAAAGGCCCATGACAGTAACTACCCTTTATTGGATCCAGCCCACAGGTTCTACCACACCCTTCAGAGTCGTTTGTGATATGACAACTGACGGGGGAGGATGGACCCTGGCCTTTCTGAAAAACTCCTTGGATCGGAACATTGTTGGTAACTTTGGTGCAAAAAGCCATAGTCTTTTTGAACTGGCCAAAACCCCAGAGAGCATCTCTGCGAGTTCCCGTGCCACGGCTGGCTGGCTTAACCTCAACAGCTTTTCATTTGATACCATGCGATTCGCAGCATACCAAAATGGCAAGAGAAGCTATCTCTCCAAAGATATCGCTCGGAGTTCTTTGCGTTTGAAGTTTGGACAGAACGGTTATCTTTTGTACAACGATCCCAATGGATACTACTGGTGTGCAGGTAATGGAAACTTTACGGACAAAGGGATTGGACAGGTGAACCGGCCTTCCGGTGCTCCGTCCAATTGCAAAGGACATGCAGGCTTAGGCTCAGGGTGGGATTTCAGTAAGAGCCTGACTCCCAATCGTGGATTAACGATCTGCTTTCAATGCATGAGCAAAAGTTTTGGTGGGGGGCTGGTCAACTTTGGAACCAAAGGATTTGCTCATGCTATTTGGGTTCGAAGTAAAGTAGCAACTACTCTCTTCAATGGCGGACTGCGTTATGCGGATGGCTCTTATGCCAAGAGTTGCACCAGGTATAAGAGAGGGAACTCCGCTTACAGAGAGGCTAAGAAGGATGGAGTCTACTGGATCAAGCCTTACAAGACGGGAGCCCCTTTCAAAGTGGTTTGCGATATGACAACCGATGGTGGAGGATGGACCCTGGCCTTTCTGAAAAACTCACTGGATCGGAACGTTGTTGGTAACTTTGGTGCAAAAAGCCATAGCCTTTTTGAACTGGCCAAAACCCCAGCGAGCATCTCCGCGAGTTCCCGTGCTACGGCTGGCTGGCTGGAACTCAACAGCTTCCCTTTCAATACCATGCGGATGGCAGCATACCAAAATGGCAAGAGAAGCTATCTCTCCAAAGATATCGCTCGGAGTTCATTGCGTTTGAAGTTTGGACAGAACGGTTATCTTTTGTACAACGATCCCAATGGATACTACTGGTGTGCAGGTGATGGAAACTTTACAGACAAAGGGATTGGACAGGTGAACCGGCCTTCCGGTGCTCCTGCCGGATGCAAATCACATAGAGGTTTGGGTTCTGGTTGGGACTTTAGTAAGAGCCTGCGTAAGAATAATGCAGGTCTAACGATCTGCTCTACATGTATGACGAAAGGATTTGGTAAGCCTCTTACCTCATTTGGCGTGAGAGGCTATTCTCAGGCTATTTGGGTCCGCACATCTTGCCCCAAAACAGCTTCTATTTGTGGTAACACTTGTATTCCCACCGAAACCGATCCTAAAAACTGCGGGGCATGTGGTAACGTGTGCAAAGCAGGTGAAGTCTGTGCTGGAGGCCAATGTAGTTCTTGTACTGATTGTGCTGTGTGGTTAGCCTCTTCTCGAAGTCGAGGCAATGATATCGCATATGATGTTGTGACAGACGGAAAAGGTAATTCTTATGTCACAGGCTACTTTTGGGGGGTTGGAACTTTCGGAACCACAACCTTAACCTCGCGAGGTAGGGCTGATGCTTTTGTTGGCAAACTCGATTCAAAAGGTAAATGGCTCTGGGCACGCTCTTTTGGAGGCACCGCTGACGAAACAGGTATGCAAATCGCTTTAGACAATGCCAACAATGTCATTGTTTCTGGCTGGTTTTATACAACAGCCGACTTTGGAGGAACAACGTTGACCTCCAAAGGGTACAGAGATATGTTTGTGGCGAAACTCGATGCTTCAGGCAAGCTACAGTGGGCCCGGCGAGCGGGAGGTGTTGGAATCGATGGCCCTCTTGGATTAAGCGTTGATTCAAGCGGAGCTATTTTTGTAGGAGGCCAATTCTCAGGAGCATCTGCGGACTTCGGAACGTTCAAATTATCCAGCTCCAGGGCTAGAACATACGATATGTTTATCGTAAAGTTCGATCCAAAAGGTACGTTTGTACGAGCAACTTCGGTCCCCAGTACTGGACATATTTTGCCAGGAGAGCAGGGACTCTTTGTCGATACTCAAGGACGACTTTATCTGACGGGTCGATTTAGTGGTGTGGCTCGGTTTGGGACCACAACATTTACTTCCAAAGGCAGCTTTGATCTATTTGTTGCTCAATACAGTAGTGCTGGAAAAATACTGTGGGCCAAAGCGTTTGGAAGTACAGGCGAAGATGTCGGAGGGAGTATCGTTGCTGATGCTCAAGGCAACATTTATGTTACAGGCTACTTCCATGGAGCCGTCTCTTTCGACAAGGTTACTCTCTCTTCCAAGGGGCGTCATGACATCCTTGTCATGAAGCTCGACAGCACAGGTAAAGTGCTCTGGGCGAAATCAACAGGCAGCACAAGTGTTGATGTTGGCAACGATCTCTTCATTGACAACAAGGGAACTCTATACTTAACAGGATACTTTGAGGGGTCCGTGGCCTTTGGAACTCTTACTCTTAAGTCTTTTGGCCTCGGAGATGCCTTTGTGGCAAAGCTAGACACGAATGGAAAGTGGCTTGGAGCCATCAAGGCTGGCAGCACTAGCACGGATAGGGCGTTTGGGATCAATGTCGATAGGCAAGGTAGTATCTATATCGTGGGCCTTCTCACAGGAAAAGCGAACTTCGGTAAGAAGACCGTTCAACACTACGGTGTCTCAGACCTCTTTGTTGCAAAGTATTCCAATGTTATTTGCCCCAGTCAAGGCTATAACATTTGTGGCTCTCTTTGTACCAACCTCAAAACAGACAATGCAAACTGTGGTAGTTGTGGAAAGGCTTGTGCCTCCGGAAAGAGCTGTGTCTCTGGAGCTTGTCAGTAATTCCAATACACCAAAAACAACATCAATTTCCCTCCACAAAAAACTCACCACAAACAACATACCTGTAGCCCTAACACACTGAAAAAAGAGGATGTCGCGGAACTGGGTAGCCCGTCGGCGACACCGCGCATTCTGGATGTTCCCTTGTGGGTTCAACGCCACTCATCTATCCTCCTCGAAGTGCTGCGTTTTGTCGCGCCTTTGTCAACTTCGGTTTGAACCAAAACCCACACAAACAAACGAAGAAATCCTCAAAGGCGTTTTGTCGCGCCTTTGAGGATTTCTTCGGTTTGAATGAACCCATAAGCATCGAGTCCCAACAATCATTTATGTTACCCGGTTGTTCCGGTTGCCGGTCGTCACTTCATCAAGCTTACTTCTGTCATTTACTTCTGTCATTGTATCCTATGCACGGAGTCGTGGGTGGGGTTGATGGATCGGGAGGGGCGACTGTAACATTTGTTGGTCTTGAACGGCTACATGTGAGATGGTTGACTTGGAAGACTCAAAGAGTCCCTGGCTGGGTTCTGGCTGGGTTCATTGGGTGAAGAGTAGGATAAGGAATATGTGATGTGGGAATCCAACTCTATTGGACATGGGATAGGGCTTCGCAACAAGCACTTTGTGCATTTGTTGGAACACGGGCCTCACGACGTTGATTGGTTCGAGGTGATCTCTGAAAATTTTTTTACGCAGTCAGGGCGTCCATGGGCTGTCCTTGAGAAAGTGAGAGCGGAGGTTCCGATTGTAACACACGGTGTCTGCTTGGGGATTGGCAATACTGATCCGATCAATGAGGAGCATCTAAAGCAACTTAAAAGGCTGGTGGATACGATAGAGCCCGCTTGGGTGTCGGAGCATTTTTGCTGGGGTGGATTTGGTGGGCATTATGCTCATGATCTGTTACCACTGCCTTATACTCAAGAGACCATCGAACATGTGGTGTCGCGGATTCACTACGTTCAGGACTATTTGGGGCGAGCGATGTTGTTTGAAAATGCTTCAAGTTACGTTGCCTTTGAAGAGAGCGAGATGCCGGAGTGGGAGTTTGTGGTTGAGGTTGCAAAGCGCAGTGGGTGCGGTCTTTTGGTGGATGTCAATAATATCTATGTGAGTGCTCACAATCATGACTTTGAAGTTGATGATTACTTGAATGCGATTCCTCCCGAGTTGGTGGGGCAGTTTCATGTGGCGGGTCATACAGACCATGGAACTCATCTCCTCGACACTCATGTCGGACCTACTCCTGACGGTGTTTGGGAGGTGTATAAGAAAGCACTCAAGCGGTTTGGTCCTATCTCCACCTTGGTGGAGTGGGATGAAGATATCCCTGCTTATGAGGTGGTTGTGGAAGAAGCACGCAAAGCTGCTTTATTCGAAAAGGAGATCCTCGGCGATGTCAGAAACACTCCAGCTTGAACGCCTTCAACGTAGGTTTTGGGAGTTGATCATCGCTCCGTATGGTGTAGAAGAGGCGGTGGTAGAGGTGGCCAAGGATGATCCAGACTGCGTACCTCTACAGTCTTGGATCAAGGCTCCCGATGAAGAAACAGCCATTCAGCGTCTTGATATATACGCAAATATGTACTTCTTTCGGCTGGTCGGGATCTTGGAGGAACAGTTTGCGTCGTTGGCTTCGGTGTTGGGTCATGACACATTTACCTATATGTGTGCCGACTTTTTCCAACGTCATCCGCCGACGAACTTTGCTCTTGATTATGTTGGGGACGAGTTACCCACTTTTTTGGAGGAGCACAGTCAGCCTGAACTGCCCTGGCTCGTGGAGTTAGCTCTCTTGGAGCGGGCTCGCTATCAACTCATCGCAGCACCAGACTCTGAACTCTTAACGGTTGAAGATTTGCAACAGATTCCCCCAGAAACGTGGGGGGAAATACGCTTTCAGCCGATTTCGGCGCTGCGTCTTTTGGAGTTTGAATATCCCGTACATCGGGTCTGGCGTGCCACACAGGATGAAGCAGAGGCTCCTCCTCTAGAGCCTGAACCCACCACCGTTCTTGTTTGGCGGCACGGCTTTACAGTCAGGCATCAGGTTCTTTCGCCGGAGGAAAAACAGGCATTGTTGTTGTTGCTCTCGGAAGCACTCTTTGAAGAGATCTGTTTGAGTTTTTTTCCTGGGGGGGAGTCTGAAGACGTCACTCCAGAGGTTATCCAGTCGTCGATTCAACTGGCTTACCAAACTCTTGCTGCCTGGGTTCAAGACGGAATGCTGTGTAAGCTCCACTAGCTCATGACCTCTGAACAAGAACGTGAATCCTCCCAATCTTTTGATAGGCTCTTTG
>JALTMC010000419.1:15538-16909 GCA_027005175.1 Myxococcales bacterium | reverse complement strand
GAATGGTATTCATTCTGCTGTATCCATTGATCTTGGCTGCCCAGAAGGCGGCGTCACTGGACATCTGTTCCCGTCAAATGTGTTGCGTTTTTCGGAGGCACTTGCGGCTCTAGTATGAACGAACCCTGCAGTTGATTGATGGGTTTGGGTCATCCACAGAAGCGGACAACCTTTAACCTTGCAATACGATGTGAGTTGGCGGAAGCTTTGACGAAACAGGAAGGCAACCCCGACTTGCGCTGTACAGTGCTGTCAAATGTACCGAGAAGGGGTCAACGCCCCCACCCCATCCGGACTTCGTCCTGTCGATTCTGCCGGACCCGCGAACGGGAGGGGGTTTCCACGCCCATAACATAGGAGTTTTTTCTGATGAGTGAAACGATAGACCTTAGCCAAGAGCGGTTAATCGAGTGGGGGGTGTCCAACCTCAACGCGGTGATCGCCATCGACTCTCAAAGTGATGAGGACAGCGACACTATGCCCAGCACAGAAGGGCAAAAGCAGCTATCCAATCACCTCAAAGGATTTTTCAAAGAGTTGGGATGGGAAGTGGACTCTGACCCCTTTGCCAACTTGCTCGTTAGGATTCCAGCATTTCCTGAGGATACAAACAGACCAACTGTTGCACTGATGGTGCATTTGGACACTTCCAAAGGAACAGATGCTGTTCCGCAGTTGACCGAGACCCCCCAATGGGATGGTGTGACTCCCATTGAGTTTACCGAGAATGAGAAGCTCAACGTCTCGGTCGATATATACCCTGAAACCAAAGTGTATGTGGGGGAAGACCTGCTTCATGGCACAGGGAAAGCACCCGTTGGACTCGATAATAAGTTGGGGATGTGCCAGTTAATGACACTGGCTCAGATTTTGGCTGCGAAGCCAGAAACTCCCCGAGGGGAACTCTACCTGGTCTTCCGCCCTGATGAAGAGATCGGTCGGATGGAGGTGTTGGAGAATCTAGCCGATCAGCTAAAGGCCAAAGGAGTCACGTATGGATATACCATTGACGGCCTTGATCCCTTCGAAGTCAATGTGGAGAACTTTAACGCAGTTCATGGAAAAGTGACCCTTCAAGGAGAGCCCATTCAACTCACTCCAACGGCGGCACAACGCCGTGTTGTAGTCCAAGTGATGGGTGTAAAATCCCATGGTGCAACGGCAAAAGCAGAGGGATACTGCAACACAACAGTGCTGTTTGCCAACTTAATGAAACGACTGGGCCATTCTGAGCAAGTGATCCCGATTGACTTCCAAAGTAACCCTTTGTCAGAAGTGGATGCAGAGGTCAGCTTTCTCCTACGTGCAAAGAATGATGCAGAACTCTACGATCAACAGACAGACCTGCTTATCCGATGGGCGTCCGAATTA
>JALTMC010000419.1:0-15528 GCA_027005175.1 Myxococcales bacterium | reverse complement strand
TAAAGTCACACAAGATCCGCGGTGCAGATTTCACAATCAAGGAGTTGGATCGAGAGCAAGACTCACTCGAAGTGACAAATGAATGTTGGAAGTTAGCCGACCACATTCAGGATTTCCTCGCAACACCAGGTGTGGAGCCGCTCCTCTCGGAAGACAGCGAAGGGCATGAGGGATATAGCAACCCCTACTTTGTCAGTCGCACAGACTCTCAGACCCTCACGCTGGATTATCGGCTGCGTGCTTTCACGCCAGAAGAGCTAAAGCTGCGAGCTGCTCACCTGCGCGAGGCTGCAGAGAAAAGCTCATGCCCTGTGGAAATCGAAGATCAGTATATCAATATGGGTCCGGCATTACAGCCTTACCCTGAGTTGGTGGACTGGGCAGAAACCGCAGCCCAAGCGATAGGTCAACAGATCGTCAGAAACCCGATTCGAGGCGGAACAGGAGTGGACCCATTTCTGGAACGCAACATACCCATTGCCAACGTAGGTACCGGCTATTTTGCACCCGAAAGCGAAAAGGAATTTACTTCCCGACAGACGCTCGGACGCCATATTCAGTGGCTACTCCAGCTTGTCCAGGTGATTGGAGGTTCCTCAAATTGAACCGACCTCAATCAACCTGCCTGAGGGCTCGGATGCCCATCTTCATGGGAATCCGGTAAGCCAGAAAGGTGCACAAGCACCCAACGAGAAAGACAACGACCACAAGAACAACAAACCGGGGTGACATCAAAGACAATCCCCGAAATTTATAGCGAATGCGCTGAATCAGAGGAAGGATCGAGAGGCCCAGAAGGAGAAGCACCCAGAACATGCTGCAGATCATAAACAAGACTCCACCGAAGCCGGTTGCGATCTTTGCGGGATTATCGACACCAAAGCGAGGGTAAACAGCACCGAGACCAACCCCCATACCTGTCACTCCGATGGTCATCATCAAGACGATCAGCATAGCCAGCAAGATACTCAGTCCGTCTGCTCGAATGAAGAGATTCGTAGTGACTGTAATGAGTTCAGCCAGAAAGAGGAGGGGAATAAAGACACTCCAGAACTTGGATTGCAAGAACTCTTTCATGGAGATCGGAGACTGTCGGATCAACCAGAAGCAACGTCCCTCCAGACTCACCGCAGGAAAGGCAAAACGAACAGCCACAGCACTGATCACAAACCCAAGCAAGGCCAGATTAAAGGTATACAAAAACCACTCTGTGATCAGAGCGGGAATACCGTAGACTTTGACGGAGTTGACGCTGTGTAGGCTGCTGAAGTTAAAGATGTACACAACGATCAGTGCACCCAGCAGAAGCAGTTGTGCCCACTGTCCTGGGTTGCGTAAGAAAGTCCGAAACTCTTTGGCCAGCATCGTTTGTGTGGCACGCTGAAAAGGCCAAGAGGAGAGAAGAATGGCTTTTTCAACCAACCAACTTCCACTGTAATGAGCACGTTTCCCTTCTTGGGATCGAGAGAAGGCCTGGCGATAGAACCATTCAAAGAACCAGAAAGAGACCACCACGGCAGTGAGCGCAGAAAGGTACAGAGAGAGCAGATAAATCCCGGTACCATCGCTTGAAAATTTCGTGGGGCTAAGATAGGGGGCTAGCCAGTTCACGACCCAATCACTCGGCAACAAAGCAGAAGTGGGATCGCGCAGCATTCCCAACATACCAATGGTTTCAGAGAACTTATTGGGGTCGAGAAAGTGCTCGGGTTGAAGGGTTCGAAAGTAAAGATAGAGACCTGCAAACCCAAGCACAAAAAGCAAGAGAAGCATGTCTCGCATACGTCGGGCAGGGAACAAGGTGGCCAAGACCAAAGCGAACCACACTGCGATGGCAGAAGGAATGAGTACAAAGGGAAAAAAGACCACAAGGATCTGTAGATAGTACATGGGAGAGGCGTGAAAAGTCTGACCATAGGCAAGAAGGAGTGGCACACCAAAGACAAGGATCATCCAAGAGGAGTGAAGGGCTGTTTCAAACACCCGAGAGAGGAAGAAACGTCTGGGAAGTACAGGAGAACTATTCAGTAATTGCAGGTCATCGGCCAGAAAGAACGTCGAAAAGGCAGTCACAAGGTTGGAGAAAAGCAGAATGGAAAAAAAGGTAAGGAATATCATAGAGAGGATCTTGCGGAGCAGAACATCACCGATGTCAGGGACTTTAAGAAAGATCTCACAGAGCCAATGGGAGCCCCAATAGATCAGCCACCAGAAGCCAACACCCAAAGACCCGAAGAAGGCAAGAGCGAGGGGTGAGCGTCTCACAGAGTCTTTGCTTGGTCGGCGCAAGGCAATCCAACGTGGAGAGAGCAGGTGCAGTACAGACATGGTCGCTTTATTGTTTGACGGGTTTTAGCCACAGTTGAGGATTCATGGCCTGAATACCACGACGCAAGCCGAAGTATAAGATGGGGGGTCCCAATGTACCAGTCGCTCCAGTCAGGCCGATCGGATAGTTGACATTGACCTCTTCCCCTTTTTGTACAACGATATAAGAGAGGTGCCCATAAATCGTATAAAATGTATGTCCATGATCAACGATCACAAACTGTCCAAATCCCCGTTTCCACCCACGCGCAGCCACCTTTCCTTTGGCGATAGCAACAGCAGGTGTCCCTACAGGGACATGCAAGACGAGACCTTTTCGCCCCAGAGGACATCGAAGCGACCTCTGCAAAAGACGACGCTTCAAGCAGACCAGCCCTCGGAAAGAGCCCCTCTTTTTTACCATATACTTCTCACAAAAAGGGGAAAACTTATGGATCGGCCATGGCAGCTGACCTTTTTGCAAAGCCAGACCTATCGTTGGGCTCTTTTTTTGCCACTTTGACACCAGCAACTGGATAAAAGCACCTCGACCTCGCAAAGCGCGCAGGGTCCGTCGATACATATCTTTTTCACGGTATAGCGCTTTGAGTATATAGGTTTTCTCCTTGCGCTGCTTGCTCAGTTTCTGCTGTTGCTGCCCCACTTCTTTCATCAATCGAATCAGATGGGCGCGTTTGGCCTTCCACTCCTCGGAGATGTTTTCAGCACGACGTCGAATCCGTTGGTACTCTCGTAGGATCTTTACATCCCGAACAGAAAGCAGCTGAATCGCCCTCCACCGCTGAGCCATATGATGAAGAGAGCGTGCCCCCAATAGCAAGCGAGCGTGGCCAAGACGGGCCATACGATACAACAACCGAAGACGAGGCTGAATTTGAGCCAACACCTCCTTCGATGCCTGATTTTCTATCCTTAAATTCGCCTGAGCCCGTACCACTTGTTTTTGTAAGGCTTTGGTTTGCTTTTGCAAAGACAGTAAGTGCTGGTGAAGCTTAACGGTCTTGCGATCCATCTCTTCAATATCATCCAGGATCGTATTTTCTTGACGTCTGAGTTTAAGCAGCTTCATTTTGTTCTGCCAGTAAACCACACGCCGCAATCGCCGTTGATCTTCAGAGACATTGGGGCGTCCATAAGGCCCCGCTTCCACAGAGTTCCAGGCCATTCCACAACCAACAACTCCGAGCAACAAACCTATCCAAACTCTGAAAGAGAAGTGTTGCTTGGCTGATGTCATGGTTCACTCCTGGTTTTCTCCGTGGAGGTAAAAGCCAGCGCGATCCAGCTCCCCAAAAGCCCGGTGCAGGCTCCAACCAGAAGAATCGCCCCTAGCTGTAGCGGTGAGAAAAAGCGCATATCCATCGAAGTAAAGGCTCGAAAGCCACCATTGTACTGGGAATACATCGCAAGAAACAAAGAGTACAAAGCTCCAACAGCCGCCAAGGCAGCGAGCACACCTTGTGCACAGCCTTCCATGTAAAAAGGAATACGGATGAATCGCTCTGTTGCTCCAAGCAAACGCATCACTTCAATTTCAGTTTTGTGAACAAAGATGGCCATTCGGATCGTGCCAGCGGCGATAAGACAGGCACAAATCAATAACAAACCGCCACCGCCCCAGAGGGTTCCTCGGACCCAGCCAACAAGAGTCCACAGAGGAGCAAACCATTTTTGCCCGATATCCACAGACCGGACTCCCTTGAGTGCTTTTAACTTCCCCTCCAAGGACTTCATATGTTGAGCCGATCGTGCATAGAGAGAGACATCGATCTCCAAAGAGGCGGGAAGCAAGGGTCCATCCAACCCTTGCAACAAAGTTTTTTGCTTCCCCATCGAACGTTTGAGACGCCTCATAGCTTGCTTGGGGGTCACAAGTCGAATCGCACGAACGGACTTCCACTCTTGGATGTCTCGTCGAAGTTCTTGTTTGTGATTATCGTCGAGCTTAGGCTGAAGATAGACGATAATGGGAGCCTCCGATTCCCAACGCCCCAACACGGCTTCCACCTGAATGGCCAACACAGCAAAGGCGCCCACCAAAAAGAAAGAGATGGTCATCATCAAGAAGGATTGTAAAACCACCGCCCAGCTTTCGCGAACATTGCTCCAGGTTTGAAAAAGAAAATAGCGCATTCGGGTTTACTCACCGTCGTCATCGTGCCCAACGGCAGGCAGTGGAAAAGGAGTCCATGAAAGGATATCTCGTTCATCTTCTTCGAGAATACCACCACGCTCAATATAGAGCGTACGACGTGGTTTACTCTGTCGCTCTACCAACTCAAGAGCATGAGTCGCAATTAACACAGTAGTACCTCGCTCATTAATACGATCGAACATCGTAAAGATCTCTTGTGAGCGAAAATTATCGAGGTTACCTGTGGGCTCATCTGCAAGCAAAAGCCAAGGGTCCCGTACAAGCGCACGTGCAATCGCAACTCGTTGCTGCTCTCCTCCAGAGAGTGTTGCTGGCAGTTTATGCATGTGATGAAGCAAACCTACCTCATAGAGAATTTTCTCTGAGCGCTCATTGATTTCGCGACGGGGACGCCCCACCACTTCCAAGGCAAAGGCTACATTTTCAAGCACTGTACGACGGGGAAGAAGCTTGAAATCTTGATAGATCACAGCCACTTTTCTGCGAAAGAAGGGCATATCTCGCCGGGTCAGGTTGCCCACATTCACGCCGCCCACCACAACCTCGCCATGAGTCGGTCGCTCACTGGCAAACAACAGCTTGAGAAGTGTACTTTTCCCCGCACCCGAGTGACCCATCACATACACAAATTCACCGCGCTTTATGTGCAAGTCAACCTTGTCTAAGACCTTTTTTTCTGGGCCGTATTCTTTCGTTACGTCTCGCAACCAGATCATAGCGTCGCCACCATTATCCGACCGACTCCTTTTTTTCGAGTTGGGCCACCAAACGAACCGAGGAATCATCCGAAGCCTTCGGATGATGGCTTTCACTATCGTCCGACTCTCCATCTTGAGTTTGAGGTGATGGCTCTCGCTGTGTACGAGGGGGATGATTGCCTTGACCTCTTGGAGGATGAGGCTCAAAGGAAGGTCGTGGAGGTCGTGCACCACGCCCCCGGATGCCACGCGCTCTCCCAGGTCCTTTGGGAGAGAAACCACCTCCCCTCACATCCCGCTTCGAGTTGGGAAGAGAAGTCCCCACAACATTATTGGAGAGAGGAGACTCCACTTTTGACGTTGCTTCCGGTAGATCTGGAATGGTGGGGACCTCATCATCTTGAGGCACTTGGCTCAAGACATCAGAGGAATCCAAAGAAAGGAGTTCGATCACCTCCATTGCCGTGGAGAGAGGCTGAGGTGTCAACGGCACAGCATGTTCGGAAGGCTTGGGAGGCGGAGTTTGAAACGCCGGACGTGCACGAGACATACGTCGCCGCGACAACCGCCCTTCCCCACGTTTTCCAGAAGAATGCCCTGGACCTTTCGGCTCCTCTGGTTTCGGAGACGAAGAACTCTCACTCAAAACATCGACACGAAAGAGTGGAGCCCTTGGTGGAGGGGCAGGTTCCCCCTCGGAAGAGACAGACTCACCCTCTGAAAGATCATCGGATGACTCGGGAGCCACATGAAACCCAGCAACACGTACTTTCGAAACACCGGCCAAATCATCATCCGATGAGTAAGCTGGCACAATGTCGTCATGTTTTCCAGCTTTGAGTTCTCGAAGCATATCTTTGTGCTGTTCTTGCATCATCCCACGAACGGCTTTTTCAAAGGCAGCTTCATCCAAATCTTCTTCCAAGAGGTGAGCATAAGAGCGTTTCTTGGAAGCAAAGATGTTCCCTCCCACAAACAAATGTGTGATGATATGAGGGTACTTGGTCCCGCTATCTTCCGTTTGGATATGATAGATCCGACCGCAATGCTTGATGTTGTGGTTATAACCCGTGATCATTGTCTTTTTGGCCACCTGTTCCACGTACAAACTGCATTAAATCGACTTGCTCTACACATTGAGGAGCCTCACCCAAAAATCGACTGGCGATACGTTGGAATCGATCGGGCGCATCCGTAACAAAACAAATCAATTTTCCTTGTTGCCCTGCCGGTGCCAGCCAGCCTCTCTTTTGCAACACTAACACAGCCTCTTGGGCCACGCTAGAAGAAGAGTCAACCAACTCAACTTTTCCTTCAAACAATCGATCCAACGCATTGTGAAATAAAGGATAGTGTGTACAGCCTAAAACCAAGGTGTCAACCTGCCCTTGCTTCCAACCTCCCAAGTACGTTTGAAGTGTCATGTCTGTCACAGGATGCTCCAGCCAGCCTTCTTCTGCCAAGGGAACCAACAGAGGACAGGGTTGTACAAGAACCTCTGCGCTCGGGTCCTCCCATGCAATCGCACGTTGGTAGGCGCCACTGCGGATCGTACCTTCTGTACCAATCACACCAATGGTTCGCTGCTGAGTTAACTGCAAGGCACGTCTCACAGCGGAGCGTATCACACCCAAAACAGGAATGGAACATCGCTCACGCAAAGTGTCCAGCGCAAAAGCTGTCGCTGTATTGCAAGCCACAACAACCAACTTCAGACCACAAAAGGGAGAAGGGGCTCGTGACAACGACGCCTGGGCATGACGCTGCCCAAGTTCATCGGCGACGGTTTCCAAAAACTTAATATTTTCGAGGGAGTACCGTTGGACTGTGGCTCGGCTTTTGGTACCGTAAGGAACACGAGCAGTATCTCCAAGATACAGAATGGTTTCGGAGGGCAGCAGAGCCCGTAAGGCTCGAACAACAGTCAGCCCACCGACCCCTGAGTCGAACACGCCAATAGCACCGCCTTGCATAATAGCAACCACCAACCATTCTACGCGAGAGCAGAGTCTGAGATGTGGTTTTCAAGCATGGTTTTCAAGGTTGAAAACCACAACCAACTCTTTCACACGATAGCAGAGACAAAAATGAGAAGTTCTCCCCTCCACTCAAGATGAACCTCTAAGGAGCAACTTGCAAGTTAACCGTGAGTGGGTTGACCCGGTCGCCGAGAATTTGAACAACAAGCTCGTCCCCGACCCAGGAGGTGTCACCAAACTCATCAACAGCACGTACTCGCAGGGTATAATCGCCACAAGAGACCGCTCGGAGTACAAACTCACGATCAAGACAACTTACGGTTGCTCCACCCTCTGGAGTGACAGCCTCATCCCTAGAGTCTATAAGCTCAACGGAAATGGAGTCAGCATCAACAGGACAGACTGTAAAAGAGTTGAACACCCAGCGCACCTGAACATCACCAACCCCTTCACATACGGCAGAACCAGGATAATTAGGAAGGTATCCCAAGAAACACCCACTCATACTCACCAGGAAAGAGCCAAGAAGAAGCCACTGCAACACACGAATTGTCCCAGTTCTACGGAACATAAGAATCACCATTTTCCTTTTTAAAGTCTACAGATAAAACGAACATATCAAAAAAAAAGAACACAGCACAATCACGCAACATAAATTTGCGATACTGTTGTACCAAAAGAAGGGCTCAGAAAAAAGATGGCTTTGAAAAAAAAACCTCA
Organism: Myxococcales bacterium; assembly: GCA_027005175.1. Classification (GTDB taxonomy): domain Bacteria; phylum Myxococcota_C; class UBA6777; order UBA6777; family UBA6777; genus M3003. Next base: position 7,648 of record JALTMC010000419.1, on the reverse strand, counting down.
CCCGGTCAATGACACAGATGAGGTCTGAAGTGAAAAGCACACAAGTACTTGCAGTCAGGTCCGAGCTATTGAGTTTCGCCCGTACCGGACCGAGCGTGTTTGCAAGTTACCTTACCAGCGTTGACAGTGATCTCCACAGCAAAAGATGCAGGGATCGCTTGTGCACTGAGCTTTTGGTCAGAGTCGGATAAGAAGAATGTATGAGAAAAAAGTCTACGACCATCAACACCAAAGAAGCTTGTTGGTACAAGCAGCAACTCGTCAGTAAAGGCCGAACCGCTCGCTGGAAGAAGTAAACTATGAGGTTCAAATCCAAATCCGGTAATGTTGCTGAGACCAAAACTTCCGTTTGTTGGGCTCATCCGCAAAGCAACATCCTTGGCCGATGCTGAAGCCGCCGATGCTTTTGTCAGTGGATTGAGGTTCTCGTCATGCCACAATGCCTTGAGCAAAACATCATTCGCTGGTTTGATGAAAAAGGCTTTCGAGGAATTGTATGGGAAAGGTTTAAAGTTGTTGAGCCCAAAAGAGTCTTTTGGATCCGAGTTGAGACCCCCCTTTTTGGGGTCTAGCATGTACAAACCCGACTGAAAGGGTATCTTGGTACAAGATCGCAAGTTCACAGCGGGGTTGAGTCGGGATGGCTCGATCCTACGTTGAAGACACCCTGTCCAAAGAATCCAGGTTTTCTTCCAGATCAAAGTATCTTCATCCCACAAACCATTGGGTCCATCACGGCGACCGTTTCCAACGTTGGCTTGTTTGCACCCGTTTATCCCATTTTTGGCTTGCTGTGCAGAGCACGGGATGTCAACAAAAGGCTCGCCATTGGGCAAACCGGGTAAGCGTGCATCCCACTTGTTGTTGTCATTCACATCGATGTACGGCTCACCCAAGTCGATAAATGGCTCGCCCACATCGTACCGACCGTTTTTGTTGGTGTCGGTAAATTGCTCTTCTCCATTGGTATACGCGACGATCGTAACCAAACCATCACGTGGGTTTCGCACGCGACCAAAGTCGTCGGTATACCAAGGCTCAACATACAATGTTTTGGCATTGTTCAAAGCCGTGCTCTTGGTGCAGTTGTAAGCTCTCCAGTAGCCGCCATTGCGGGGCTGCGTACACTTTGGATCCTTACAGTTGTTCTCGTTGCGCACAGACAAAGGAGGAACATCAACAGGAGGTGGATTCTGTGTCCGAACCGATACCGTCACTGTTCCATCTCCCTCTGTTCCGCCCCCCCCCGCAGTACCGGCTTTGGTCGATGCGGAAGGATCAATCGCACCAGCCTCCGACATAAAGATAACCTGTGTGGAGAACCCAACCTTGTTGGTAAAGCGATCAGCAAGTTTGACAGTACACTTTGTATTGATGGTATTCACAATATTGGAACCAATACGTGACGCCAAAGCACCAACATTTCGGTCCACACACGAAAAGGTCAGACCACGATAGCTAGGACGTCCACCCACAATGGCAATACTAGAGGAGAGAGCTTCGATCGTTTTCTTACACGCACCCAGATGGCAGGAGTAGCCACATGAGTTGCAGTCTGTATCATCAACACACTTGAGAGGACAGCCTGAGAGTTTCGTATCAACTTCAATGGCAACCAAAGCCTTGACAGTTACGGAGCCCACGTCTCTACCACTCTTTACCTGTGTGAAAGCAATTCCCTTGCTGTTGGTCAACGCTTCAGATGTGGTCACACTGGAACCGCCAATCGGCTTTGTCAGCTTAAAGTAGACACGAGTACCTTCAGGGAAGACCTCATTGTTGGTATCAAGGACTTTGACACTTACTGTTGTAACCTCATTACCACTACCTTGTGTACCGATCGTGTTCGGCTTGATCGGCTGAAAGGAGAGAAAGCCCAACTCAACAATATCGACTTGGACCTTACCTTCTCCTGCATAGACTCTGTCCGTCCCACTCACACTCGCTTCAACGATCGCAGTTCCAGCTCGAATACCGCTCAACAACAAAACCTTGTAGACGCCTTGCCTAAAGGATACGGAATACTGATCAGTGGTATTGGCCATGGGTTTTAAGGGAGCTTTCGAAGCAGGGTCCAGCAGTTTCCCCAACGAAGTACGGAATACTAACTTGAGCTTCTCCAACTCCGCGAGGGGCAACTTTGGCTCCGTCACCTTTGCGGTGACCTCCGTGACCTCCTTACCATTCGCTCTGATCTTCGTTTTTCGGGCCTGAAGCTTGATCGTCAATGGGATAAACCGACCCGCTTCTTTTTCCGTGACTTCCTTGGGACCCGCATCTGTTTTTTCTGGCTCTGCCACAACCTCTGGAACCAGCTCGGGAGGCTTCTCCTCACCCAAGATAATCAAGGTCAGTTGCTTTTCCTTGAACTCACTTTTTGCGGTGATCGTCGCAGCACCAGCCACCTCTCCTGCATAAAAGGTAAACTTAACCTTCCCCTCACCACCTTCGACCTTTAAGTTCGCTGTCAAGTTTGAAGATTTCTCTTTAAAGCTACCCAGCGTAGTGATCAGAGAAAGGCTAGAGCCGTCAGCAGCCGGCTTACCCTCCTTGTCCAACACCTCAATGGTTATAGGGATCTCACCTTTGACCTTAAGAAACTGACTCCCTACGGTAAACTTAATATCCGACTTATCTACAGGACCACTACATCCGAGTGTTCCCCACATCGATAGAATTGCAGGAACTGCTGCCAGCATTAACCAGCCAAGACCACGTTGCCACCGCATTCGACAACCTCCATAGGGGTAAAAGAACAAACACACAATTACCTTATTTTTCCAAGGAGAACCCTTTGCTGCCCATCCATGGACACAGAAAAATCTCAGAGATGCTTCTACAACTCTGACCAAACCTCACCCTGTTTGGTCTCACAGCAGAGAGACCGGATGAATCACAGGTAAGGAATCTGGTGCCAACTACAGGTTCCATTCCGTCTAGGATTAGCAAGAGTGACATGAACCTGTCAAGCAAGCTACCAAAGAAGACCCGCCCAACCATCCTTTTCATGCCGAGAACCCTTTCATCTTTCGGGCCAAAAGACATCCTCTCATCGCCATTGGACGAACACAAAGACTTGCTCTGCAAACTCCCACTTTGACATGTGCAATCCCCATCATTCCGGGATGTTCTGATTTCTCAAGAGCCGCGAAAGAAACCGCTTGCGAGTAACCCAACGCTGTGATAAAGAAAGGTTCCCTTTCTCTTGAGGTGATTGTGCCCATTCTTTGGTAAAAAGCCTGGCTCAAACGAACCACATTGAAATACGGATTCATCTCAACATTTCTTGAGGTTATAACATTGCAATCCATACATTCATTATCCCAAACTACCAAAAATGCAACCTACTGTTGTCTTTTCTTATCCATCTTTGTATTTGCTGCAACCCCATCCGCCCAAGCATCTCCCACAACATCTCCCACAACATCTCCCACAACATCTCCCACAAAGTTCGCTCCCAAAGCCGCAAAAACGAAGGCCCCAACAAGACCACCTGCCCAAGCAGCAGCTCCCAATACTGCAAAAGCTCCCGTCAAAAAGGCGGCCAATCGCTCTGGAAAGGCGGCCAATCGCTCGACGGTTCAACCGTGGGCGATTATCATCACCTCCAAAGGGGTAATTGTTGCGAAGTTGTTTGAGCGTCGTGCGCCCCGAACGGTAGCGAATTTCATTGCTTTGGCGCGGGGAAGCAAGCCATGGAAGGACCCACGCACCGGCAAAAAGTACACCAACCGCCCGTATTATAACGGTCTAACCTTTCACCGAGTGATTCCCAACTTCATGATTCAGACAGGGTGTCCTTTGGGCACAGGAACAGGTGGTCCAGGTTATACGTTTGCAGATGAGTTTCACCCAGAGCTTCGTCATGATGGCCCCGGTGTATTGAGTATGGCCAACTCAGGTCCCAACACAAATGGGGGACAATTCTTTATCACCCACCGCGCGACTCCTTGGCTTGACGGTCACACTGAGAGGTTCTGTGCGAACTTCAGTCGCCCCGTTCGCTGCAACTCTCACCGCCGTTGTCAATTTATGAAGATGCGCTATCCGCAATACTCGAAAGGTCCGGCCTTGTGCAATCGGATCTATTCTTTTTGTACCAACTTTCGAGTCCCCGTGCGCTGCCGCGACATCAAAGACTGTCAACGGCTGGCTCGCCGCCACCCCAAACGCTCGAAAGGAGATGTGGCTTGTAAGCCGCGTGTTCGCGGTCACTCTGTCTTTGGCAAAGTCGTTCATGGGATGAAAGTGGTGACAGCCATTGCCAACGCACCTCGCACACGTCGCAACAAACCCAAACAGACCATATACATGAAAAAAGTGCTGATCCGACGGGCTGTCCAATGGGACAGAAGTTGGCTCAAACTCAAATAGTTACTCCATCCTCGCGAGAGGTACACCAGGATCCCCTATGAAGACTCGATGGTTTCTTTGGATTGGCCTGTTCTTTCTAGGCTTTGGCTCAACACAAGCTGCTCCAACATCTCCTAAGAATCGACCTTGGGCTGTCGTATTTACCAACCAGGGAAACTTTGTCATTGCGCTGTACTACAAACGTACCCCTCTCACAGTTGCTCATTTTGTGGGATTGGCGGAGGGTTCAAAGGCATGGATTCATCCGTCCACCAAGCTCACCGTTCGCAAGCCATTTTACAATGGGTTGAAATTTCATCGGATCATCCCCACTTATCTCGTGCAAACAGGTTGCCCTCTTGGCAATGGAAAAGGAGGGCCTGGGTACACGATCAAGGATGAGTTTCATCCGTCTTTAAAGCACCGAGGCCCAGGCTTTGTCAGTATGGCCAATGCAGGTCCAGACTCCAACGGCAGTCAGTTTTTCATCACATTGCGTGCCACCCCCTGGCTCGATGTAAAAACAGTCACGGGGAAATATTGCAGCAACTTTGACCTGCCTGTTCGTTGCAAAACACGAGAACATTGTGTCCGGTACACCCGCATGTTTCCAGACGCCTCAGACGGTCCCCCCGCCTGTAAAAAAAGAACCATGCGACGAGGAAACACCATTTTTGGCAAAGTGATTTATGGGATGAATGTACTCACCCGTATCTCCGAGCAGCCCATGGATGCCAACGGACACCCCTTTCGCCCTATCAAAATAAAACGTATTGATATTCGTCGTGGATCTCGTTGGCAGCGTTCCTGGCTTCGCGCCAAAGCTCCCCCACGCGAACGCGCTCGTTCCAAAGTAAAACCCAGAAAGTAGTTTCGACTCAACCCAAAGGAGATAAAACAATGGCAACTTACGCTGACTTTTATACAAGCATGGGCAACTTCACTGCCGAGTTGTATGCCGATCGAGCCCCCAACACCGTAGCAAACTTTGTGGGCCTTGCGACAGGAACCCAAGAGTGGACCGATCCCCGCACAAGAGAGCCACGCACAAACACACCTTTTTACAACGGCTTGAGCTTTCACCGAGTGATCCGGGGATTCATGCTTCAGGGTGGTTGTCCCCTTGGAACAGGAACAGGTGGACCCGGTTACAAGTTTGCGGATGAGTTTCACCCAGAGCTTCGCCATGACAGTGCGGGCATACTGAGTATGGCAAACTCCGGCCCCAACACCAATGGTAGCCAGTTTTTTGTGACTCATGGACCCACCCCACACCTCGACAACAGACACTCTGTGTTTGGCAAAGTCGTGGCGGGAATGGATGTTGTGGATAAAATCGCGAAAGTACCGACAGCAGCGCAAGATAGACCTGCGACACCCGTAACGATGCTCGAAGTTCGCATTCGTCAAGAAGGATAGCACTCGTTGGTCATAGCCCTTCCGTCCGCTGTTTTAAAGCAGAAGATGGAGATGTCCACACGGACTGACACGGAATAGGATGTAGTGAGATGAGCGAAGAAATCGATGGGGAAGTTCTTGAAGAGATCATCGAGATCGATCCTGAGGTGGATGAGTTGGTCACTGTTTTTATTGGTGACTTAAACAACTGTCGCGAACGCCTACACGATCTGGCAGAAGAAGGGATTCCTTCTGTCATCATGGTATACGAAGAAGTGATCAACTCCATGGGTCCACCTGTATTACAGCTTCAGGTTCGCAAAACAGACATCGAAGATGTTGCAGAGATCTTTGCTGAGCTTTGGGAAGAGGTTTTGGATACAGAAGGGATTGGAGAAGTTGGCAATGATGTGATCGATTTCAGTGCCGACACCATCATCTGCCCTGGGTGTCAAACCGAGATTAGCGAAGTAACTGAAGAAGGTGAATGCCCCGAATGTGGGCTATTTCTCGGACTTCCCGAAGAGGACGAATCCGAAGAGATTGCGAGTTCATAAACCATGTTGCTCGTGATTCACTCCGAACACCCCGCCCCACGAAAGATCACACGGGCCGCCGACCTGATCCGCAAAGGGGAGATCCTCGCCTACCCCACAGATACAGGGTATGGCCTGGGGTGTGACCCCTTTCAGCGCAAAACAGTAGAGCGCATGTTCAAGATCCTGAACCTCCCGGATAAAAAACGTGCATCTCTGCTCTGCTCTGATTTCAAACAGATCGCCAAGTACGGCTTTATCAATGATACAGCCTACCGCACAGCTCGTCGGATCTTTCCCGGCCCGTATACCCTGATCTTACAGGCCACCAAAGCCATCCCTCGCCCGTTGCATGGCAAACGCAAAGAAGTCGGAATTCGAGTTCCCAACCATCCAATCGTCTTGGCGATATTGGAAGAACTTCAATTGCCTCTCCTCAATGTGACAATCCGAGATACCCACGGTGAGTATATGGATGATCCACACGAGATCGAAGCGACCTACCGCAAACACCTTGGCGCTGTGATCGATGCCGATCTAATTCCTGAAAATCCCTCAACAGTCATCGACCTCACCAACAACTATCCCGAAGTTATTCGTGTCGGTCAGGGCGACCCATCGATCTTCCTGTAGATACAAATCACAGCCAAACCGTTCCAAACACCAGGAAGAATAACAACCCAATATGTCTTACGAAACACTCATTGGCTTTCGCTACTTACGCACTCGAAAGCGCTCCACTTTCCTCTCCATCATCACGCTGATTAGTGTCGTGGGTGTGACCTTGGGTGTTGCGACTTTATGCGTCGCCCTCTCTGTGATGAATGGCTTCCAAAAAGAACTCATCGAACGTGTGGTGGGGACCAACGCCCACGCTATCGTAATGCGCGGCGGCACAGTGTTTACCCAACACGCAGAGGTCCGAGAGAAGCTAGCCCGCATCGAGGGCATCCGCAGCGCAGCCCCTGTCGTCATCAGCGAAGCTATGCTCTCCTCCGGAAGTCGAATCGTTGGTGTGGGCGTCAAAGGCATCGACCCACGCTATCCTCTCCACCTGAAAGCATTGCGGCAAGCAACAACAAACAAAAAACGCGACAACCTGAATGCATTGCACCCCCAAAAACCGGGAGAGCTTCCAGGGATAGCCATCGGTTACAACCTAGCTCACCAGCTCCGAGTAAGCTATGGCGATGTGCTCAACCTCGTCTCACCAATCAGCTTTTTTGGAATGGGCAACAGCCAACAAGCTTCCCATCGCTCGTTTCGAGTCACTTTTATCTACCGCATCGGTATGCACGAATACGACAGCAAGTTTTGCTTCATCGATATCCGACAAGCCCAGGCTTTCTTCAAGCTCGAAA
>JALTMC010000418.1:2824-16941 GCA_027005175.1 Myxococcales bacterium | reverse complement strand
CCCCTCCCCCTGTCAAGCCGCCACCTCCGGTCACAGGGAATTTACCCGTAACACCGGGAATAAGTTGCTATGAACAGCTCACTCGATGGGGAGTGAGATATACCAAGACCTCCAATCCAAATACACTATTGCGGGGCGCAAGTCGCCGCTGTTCTGTGCCACAGCCCGTCAAGTTACAAGCCCCAATACTGGGTGTGGATTATGTGATTTGGACGCAAAAGAGAGTCACAATGCTAGTTAGCTGCGAATTGGCTCTAAGCATCGCAAGACTCAGTCATTACCTCAAACAACGCGGCATGAACAAAGTGATGCATTACGGCACATACAACTGTCGTAAGATAAGAGGCAGTCGGAATCTAAGCAATCACAGCTTTGGTGGAGCCATCGATCTCGGTGCATTCTATGAAACCAGTGGCACAGAACACAACATTACAAAGTCCTGGGACCACAGCACCACCTGGAAAAGAGGTGGGCGAATGGGTTGTTTCTCTACGCGCTTCAACAGCCCTCAAGCCAAAGTCCTTTACGACATCGCCTGTGATATGTGGAAGAAACGCTTCTTCAGCCTCATCCTCACCCCCAATTACAACAGTGCCCACGACAGCCACTTTCATGTTGACCTGAGCAGCACAGGAAAAGTTCTATCCACTTTCAACCACGGATACATTGGCAAGTCAGGAGAAGATTAATCGGGGAGCTGGCCTACAACTTGAACACGCCACACTTTCAACCACGGATATATCGGCAGTCAGGAGAAGATTAATCGGGGAGCTGACCTGCAACTTGAACGCGCCAGACAGAGCCTTCCGCGAGGTCCATGACATCGATTTGCTTGGAGGCAAGTTCGTCGCGCACACGATCAGCCTCAGCCCAGTTCTTTTCTGCCCGAAACTGAGTTCGCTGCTTCATCAACTCATTCACCTCATCGTTGGTCACACCAATAGATTGAAGGTGCTTCTCGCGAACTTGTTGATGAAAGGCTTCCGTGTCCATGGTCATAAGACCGATGGTTTCGGCGACATGGTCAAAGGCAGCCAAGACGAGCTTTGCAATGGGCCCACCGCGCTTCTTGGCCTGTTTGCTTTCAGAAAAGCGATTGACCGCACGAGCCAACTCGAACAAATAACTCAAAGCTTGGGGGGTGCAGAAGTCGTTAGCAAGGGTGGTATCGTAGCGTTTGATGAATGACTTTGCTTGCTCCAAAACATCCAGAGCATGCTTGCCTATTTGTTTTGCAATTTGTGCAGCGTCACCTTCCCCTTCCATCCGCTCCGCCCTTTCACGAGCTTCATACAGGCGCATCACACAACCCAGCGCGGTGGGCAAGGATTGGTCACTCCAACCAAGAGGAGAGCGATATTGCCCTCGCAGATAGTAAAAACGCAGAACCTCGGCTGGAAACATATCCAATGCGTCGTGGATATTGAAAACGTTCCCCAGACTTTTTCCCATCTTCGTTGGCTCGTCGGGATTCCCCGCTTCAGGGGCGCAAGGAGCGCACGTTTTCGGAGCATCTGTTTCAGCCACACCACCTTTCATCTTCGCACCATCATCGATCACCAAGAGGCCGTTGTGCATCCAGTAGTTCACGTATTTGGCATGCGTACCACACTCAGATTGAGCGATCTCATTTTCATGGTGTGGAAAAACGAGGTCGAGTCCTCCACCATGGATATCGATGGTCTTCCCCAACTCTGTCACAGCCATGGCAGAACACTCGATATGCCATCCTGGACGCCCTAGGCCCCAGGCGCTCTCCCAAGACGGCTCTCCCGGCTTCGCCGCCTTCCAAAGCGCAAAGTCAGCAGGATGACGTTTGCCAGAAGCGCTGTCTGCGCTCAGCACATCTTCCAGATTACGCCCTGATAACTTACCGTAGTCATCGTAAGACTCGACAGAAAACCAGACATTTCCTTCGTGAACATAAGCATTGCCATGGTCGATTAAGGACTGAATTAAGTTGATGATGTCTGGAATGGAAGTAGAGACACGAGGTTCACTGTCGGGAGAAAGAAGACCCAGATCGTTGGCGTCTTTTGTAAATGACTTAATATAGCGCTCTGCCAAAGCCAGTGGCTCTTCACCCAACTCTTTCGCACGTCGAATGATCTTATCATCCACATCGGTAAAGTTACGAACAAAGGTGACCTCCCACCCGCTTGATCGCAAATATCGGACAAAAGCATCAAACACAACCATGGCGCGAGCATGACCCACATGAGCATGATCATAGACTGTCATTCCACACACGTAGAGCTTTATCTTCCCAGGTTCCAGAGGAACAAAATCCTCCATGGTTCGAGAAAGAGAGTTGTAAATTCGAAAACTACGTGGCTCAGTCATGGTCTTCTCCTTGGGTTTGTTACAGATCTTGGGATGATATAAGTGACCTACGAAGCGCAGGAAATGTGGTTTATTGCTTTCAAACTTCAATCACCTGAGGCGAAAGAAGGAGCCAACATACCAGTCCAGTGAAAACGAATCAAGACCAGAACCCAAAGCCACAGACGTCAGACAAGGAGAAGAAGCAACATCGCCCGAATCATTCATGAAAAAAGGAACAACTCAGCGTCTGGCAGACTTCTTTTTGGACTTTCGTCGTTTGTTGAGTTCAGCAATGGCATTCTTGTGCTTGCGTGCATACGAATAAGAGCGATGATTCAAACAGACAGAGTTGATACAAAAGCGAAGTCCCGTAGGTTTGGGTCCATCACGAAAGACATGCCCCAGGTGGGCACCACACCTTGCACACTTCACTTCAATCCGTACCATCCCGTAAGACCGATCGACTTTGAGCTTCACCGCACCACGTTTTTTGAACACATCGTAAAAACTGGGCCAACCCGTGCCCGATTTAAACTTTGTCTTGGCATCAAACAAGACATGACCGCAGCTCGAACAAACAAAAACTCCAGATTTTTTGTTGTACAGGTGTTTTCCAGTAAAGGCTCGCTCGGTTCCTCCCTGCCGACACACAAGAAGCTGTTTTCGAGACAACACCTTCTTCCAATACCCTGCCTTCTTCTTTGTCCAGGCAATCTTGTCCTGATCGACTTTCTTGAGATGAGCACCATTCGTCCCTTCACTGCTCCGACCTTTTGTCCCGCACTGTGCTATCGGATTGTAAGACATACCAAACAAAGTTACGAGCCCTAGAACTGCCATGATTCGATTCATACTTTTTGAATACCTCCGAATGAGTGAGTCACAAGCCATCATGAAGCGTAAGCCATCTGTCATGAGCTACGAGTGACAAGAAAAAGCAACCAAACGTTGCAAAGGTTGCTCGGAGTTACGCCTCAGACTTCACATTGGATTTGTATGATGGCGAGTCCAACATGGTTACAACCGAATTCAAGGTTTCAATGTCTTCAACTTGACAGAATCGTGTTATTTTGGTAGAACCCCGTCGCCTCATGAGATTGATTTGTCCTTTGCACAGAATATCATACCTCCTATTTTTTGTGTATTCAGAGTGAGGCCGCTAAACTGGTGGTAGAGTCTGCCCCATTTCTTGCATCGACTCACAAGAACCAAAACCATTTCTAGAAAGAACAGAAGAACTCTGCAGTTTGGTATGTTTTTTGCGGTGGGATGGAGGTTCACAACGTGAGAAAGGAATGTTGGCATTCCCGAAAAAGCCCGTCCTCACGCGAGAATAAGAAAAAGAAGAAACAGAGAAAAAACATCGGGGAGTGTATTCAATACTCGTCGGTGTCGTCAATTTGAAACAGAGCAGCACGTGACTTCACAGAAACATGGGGTGACTAAACAATGCCAGTGGTATTCATGTTCCCGGGACAGAGTTCACGCTATCCCGAAATGTTCGACAAGCTCATTGAAATGGACAGCAAAAATCGCACGTTATTGGAGCGGGCGTCCGAGATCTTGCAATCGGACTTAAGCAAGCAGTACAGTTCATCCAATCCCGCGATATTTGGCTGCAACCGAGATATCCAGGTCGGTGTGTTTTTGGCCAACCATATGTTCTTACAGATGGTGGAAGCCCAAGGGATACAAGCAGACTACTCGCTGGGTTTGAGTTTGGGAGAGTGGAATCACCTGGTACATATCGGTGCCCTCTCGTTTAAAGACGCCCTGTTGGCAGTTGAGCGTCGAGGACAAGCTTATGATGCGGGTCCACGCGGTGCGATGGCATCCTTCTTCCCAACCAGCCTGGAAGATCTAGAACCCATCATCAAAGAGGCCAGAAAGTTAGGCAATTTGGAGGCGGTCAACTTGAACTCTCCTCGCCAACACGTACTGGCAGGAGACTATGCCGCTCTGGAGAAAGCCATTCAGTTGGCAGATGACGAGCTCTATATTGAAGGTGTTATCATCGAACGACAGGTGCCGATGCATGCTTCCATGTTTGCACCGGTTGGAGAACAGTTCCGTTCTTATCTCAAAGAGATTCCCTTCCAAACACCGCACATTCCCTACTTACCCAACCGATTGGGACGCACTGTGGATCAGGCAAATCCAGAGACTCTGGTTGACATGCTGGCCACACATGTGCATAAGCCCGTGTTGTGGCGAGCGTCGGTTGACTTTTTAATGGCCCACTATCCAGATGCCATGTTGGTAGAGGTTGGTCCCAAAGCAGTCTTGTACAACCTGCTGGATCGCAAGTGGCATAAGGGAGTGAAGAAGTTCAAAACGGACAGTCGTGAAGACACAGCGGCGCACTTGCAATCTGTAGTGGAGTCCATACAAGCTCAGTTGCTCACTCAGTCCCAACCAACAACCTCTGATACGCTGCGTGCCTAGGTTTTGTTCCCAGAATAAGCCAGAAGAGTCTCCGCTCCATTGCCACCCTGTACACCTGGTAGAAACTCAACTCAAGAATAACGAGTCACACAAAGGATCATAGAAGTCCATGCCTTATAGTGCCATCAAACGTAGAGGTCGTCGTCGGTCCCTTTTTGAGCAGAAAGAAACCACGCAAGAAGTCGCGATAGGTCAAGAACAGATCAAGCTGATCATTCCCCATCGCGACCCTTTTCTGTTGGTAGACTTCATCGACCGTGTTGACCTTGTGGAAAATACGATGCGCGGTTATCGCGACATCGACCCCAATGACCCGGTCTTTGCTGGCCACTTTCCTGGTTATCCTGTCTACCCTGGGACCTTACAGCAGGAGATGATCGGCCAGCTAAGCCTATGCCTCGACTACCTGATCACAGCAGGCCGGGTAGAGGTATCAAGCGAGGACAAACCTCGTAACTTGCGACTACTCAAGATGCATTATGCCATCTTTGCTGACGAAGTTCGCCCGGGCGACCGAGTGACCATCACAAGCAAGCTTCTCGAACAAGACAGCTACACGGTTCTGTGTGCTGGCCAAGTACTCAAAGGGGACACGGTATGTTCTATGGGTATTATGGAAGTATTCATGATGGACGACGACGAATAGCAAGCCTTCTTGGCTCTGCGTGAATCCTACGACCCTACCCCGAAATGAATCAAAAGGGAGACGAGACCTTGAGCGACAACCAACGAATTGTAATAACAGGTATGGCCATCAACACCGCACTTGGTGATACTCTGGACGGTTTTTATGAGAACTTGATGGCGGGAAAATCAGGTCTCACCAACTGGACATGTATCGATACGGACAATATCTACTCCAAAGTGGGTGGAGACCTCAGTCACTACGATATTAAGGCAAAAGCCGCCGAGCTGAGCGCAAAGCTTCCCAAAGATGCAGCCAAACGTATGCGTAAGATGATCCGCAAAGCTCCGTTTGCAACGGCTCTGTCGATCCTCTGCTCTGTCGATGCCTATATCGATGCAGGACTTGTCCACGAAGACTTCGATCATACCCGCTTCTCTGTCATTGTAAGCGGTCACAACCTGAACAAACTCTACCAGCACAATAACTATCAACAATTTCAGGAAGAGCCCGATTATGTAGACTCCATGGCCGCCTTCCTCTCCCTAGACACCGACCATGCTGGTTCTGTCGCCGAAGTCCTCGAAGCTTACGGCCCCATCTACACCATGGGTGGTGCATGTGCGAGTGCGAATATCGCCATGCGCAACGCCATTGATGAGCTGCGTTATCACGATAACGAAGTTGCGATGGTTGTTGGTGCCCCCCTGGAGTTTGCTCCCATGGACCTCCACGCCATGGCTCTCATGGGTGCGATCTCCTTCCAAAAATACAACGACCAACCACACCTCGCCAGCCGTCCCTATGACTTGGATCGCGAAGGTTTTGTTCCCTCCCATGGAGCTGGTGTTCTTGTGTTTGAAACCTTAGAGCACGCCCAAGCTCGTGGAGCAAAGATCTACGCAGAGATCCTCGGTGTTCAAGCCATGTCTGATGGTTGCCACTTGCCCTCCCCCTCTTCCGAAGGCCAAGCCCGTACCATGACCCGATTGCTGCAACGCACGGGAATAACCCCAGACCAAATCGACTTCATCAGCGCTCATGCAACATCAACTCCCCTGGGTGATATGACCGAGCTGAAGTCTATCAAAAGCGTCTTTGGTGAGCACGCCTACAACCTGAAGATCAACGCTCCCAAATCCATGTTAGGGCACACTTGCTGGTCAGCTCCAGCCGTCGAATCCATCGCCGCGATCATGCAGATGCGCAATGGCTGGCTGCACCCCTCCATCAACATCGAAAACATCGACCCCGACGTTGATGTCGATGTTTGTGCCAATGAACCTGTTCAACACGATGTCAAACTTATTCTCAAGAACTCCTTTGGCTTCGGTGGAATCAACTGTTGTAGTATCCTCCGTCGCTTTGACGGATAAACCCATCATCCAACATGTCCTGTGGTCTCACAGGCAAGGAAATAAAGTATGATCTATTTTGTGACAGGTGGTTCACGCGGTCTTGGGGCAGCCATTGTCCTACACGCAGCCAAAGAAGGCCATGATGTTGCCTTTACCTACTTCAGCAGCCCAGAAGGAGCCAAAAAGGTAGAAGAGCAAGCCAAAGATCTCAACCCCAACGTCAAAGTCAAATCCTATCAGATGGATCAACGCGACCCCAATAGCGTTGAAAAGGTAGGAGACCAAGTGATTGAAGACTTCGACACTGTCGAAGTTATCGTTAATAATGCGGGCGCAAACTTCGACAACCTCCTGGTCTCCATGTCGAACGAAGAGTGGGACAACGCGATCGCCACCAATCTCAGTGGCCCCTTCTATGTCTGTCGCTATTTTATGACCACACTGTTGGCCCAGCGCTTTGGTCGCATTATCAATGTATCGTCCCTCTCTTCCGTGGGTAGCTCAGGCCAGTGCAACTACTCTGCCGCCAAATCGGGCCTTCACGGATTAACCCAAAGTATCGCCAAAGAGTACGGACGCAAAGGCATCACCGCCAACGTCTTGGCCCCAGGCTACTTTGAAACAGAGATGACCAAAGACCTTCCCGATGACCTCCGTCACTTCTGGAAGTCTTACTGCCCCATGCCCAAAGGCCGAACCGGAAAACTCGAAGAATTTAGTGGCGTGGTCAACTTCCTCGCCTCTCCCGCTAGCGGCTTTATCAACGGACAGATCATCCCCATCAACGGTGGCCTCGACTGGGGTCCTTGATCTTGTTTGAAACCCGATGCTCCGTTAAGCAGAACACAACACATAGAGTGTACGACGCGGAACGTAGAACCTAGTCGGCGACCGTTTGAACGGGGTCGCCGACCGCTTGAACGCAAAACTTCCTAACCTAGGACAGAAACGATGACAGGACTCGCAACACGACAACGCGTTGGTATTGAAAAGATTTGGGCCTTCCCTGGAACGATGGTACTTCCCATGACGGACCTTGCAGATGCCCGAGGCCGCGAACATTCCTATGTATTGGAGACATTGCTTGTCCAAGAGCGCAACGTCAACCCTTGTTGGGAAGATCCCGTTACCATCGGAATCAATGCGGCGCTTCCAATGCTCACGGAAGAAGACAAACAGTCCATCGAATTTCTCATTGTGGGGACAGAGTCTTCGACAGACCAAGGCAAACCCATCAGCACGTTTATCCACCGCGCCTTGGATCTCCCATCCACTTGTCGAAACTTCGAAACCAAACATGCCTGTTACAGCGGCACCAGCGCATTGTCCGTTGCGACTCATTGGGTTGCTTCCGGTGTTGCAGGTGATGCGAAGGCTCTGGTCATTGCCACAGACCAATCACGAATGCATCTCGGTAGTCCCTGGGAGTTTGTGATGGGTACGGGTGCAGTCGCGATGTTGATCAGCAACAAACCCAAGGTGATCGAGTTTGAGTTGGAAAAGAATGGTTATTGGACCAAAGAAGTAGGTGACACCTTCCGTCCCACCTCCAAAGAGGAAGCTGGAAACACCGAAAACAGTGTCTACTGCTACCTCGAAGCGTTGGAAGGAGCCTTCGAACATTTTGAGAAGAAAAATGGTGGAGAGGTTGACTACACCAACGACTTCAAGGCACACATCTATCATGTCCCCTTCGGTGGTATGGTATTTCGTGCTCACCGCACCCTCTTGCGACGCAACCAACCTGTAAGCAAAAAAGAGGCCCGCGCCAACTTTGACGAAAAGGTGATGCCCGGCCTGAGTTACAACTCTCGGTTTGGTGGTACGTATTCGGCCTCCACATTCCTCGCACTGATGGGCACCATCATGGAAAATGATGCCCTAAAAGCAGGGGATCGTATCAGCCTCTTCTCGTACGGTTCGGGCTCTTGTTCGGAGTTTTACAGCGCAATCATCTGCCCCGAAGCCAAAGAAGTTGTTGCGCAAGCCGATCTCAAAGGCCTACTCGATGCACGCAAGACCATCACTGTAGAGCAGTATGAGGCGATCGAAAAAGAGCGCACAAGCTACATTGATGAGGGGACATACATCCCCCCCATCGATGCTATCGAAGGACTGTGGGACAGTCACTACAAAGACAAAGGCCTCTTCTACCTCAAAGGGATCAAAGGATTCTTTCGAGAGTATGTCAAAAGTTAAGCCCGAAACATCTGACACAAGCTTGCGCTCTAGCCACTAACCCCAAGAGCGATGGCCCTACTTAAAAGTCTCAAGCCTGAAGTCGTAGTTGATGAAAGTTACTTGCAATATAGATTCTCCGCTGGTGTGGCGGATTCAGCTTAGCCCTCTCGAGGATGGTCGTTTGGTTGTCAGTGGGGATGGGTTGAATTCCATCATGGAGATCCTAGGTCAAGCGCAACAATCGGAAGATTGTCGTGTCCTTGTGCTCGAAGGCCAACCTGGAGTTTTTTGCGAAGGTATGGATCTGTCCAAAGTCACTCAAGGGACAGGAGAGATGGCTGAAGGAGTCCATCGCTTTGCTGCAACATTACTGGCCCTCCGACAGGCCCCTCAAATCGTCATTGGGTTGTTGGATGGCGTGGTGCGTGCCGGCGGTGTAGGGCTCGCTGCTGCCGCAGATATCTTGTTGGCAACAGAAGCAACAACCTTTGGCCTACCCGAGATCAATCTGGGCCTGCTGCCTGCCATGGTGATGCCCTTTCTACAGGAACGGATGTCTCCACAGAAGGTCCGGCGTTGGATCATGTTGGGGCTGAGTATCGATGCAACAACAGCCCTACAGTGGGGGATGATTGACGACATCGTTGGGGATGCATCACAGCTTGAAAAACGATTAAAGCGTGAGCTTCGACAGTTATTGCGAGCCCATCCCAGAGCAGTCAGCGACCTCAAACGGTTGAGCCTAGCGATGGATGCGACGTCTCTGGAGGATGGATTGGCCTTGGGTGCAGGCTACACGGCAGACTGTGTGTCACAAGAAAAAATTGTCATGGGGATTCGGTCCTTCTTAGAAGGAGAGCCCCTTCCCTGGTTTGCACGTTATCGACCTTCTGGGTCCAAAAAGAAGTAGAAGAATGAGTAAGGAACTGATCGAGATTCAACGTGAAGACGATGGTGTCCTGGTTCTCCAGATGCAGGACAAACAAGGCAATAACTCTCTGGGTTATGCTTTCATCGAGCGTTTGTATGAAGTTCTGGATGAGATCACAAAGGATGAAACCGCCAAGGTCTGCGTGCTGCGTGGACTACCCGAGGTCTTTTGTGCGGGTGGTGACCAAGATATGTTGGTTGAATTGGCCGAAGGTCAAGTGGAACCAACGGATATAATGCTATCACGGGCTGTTCTGGAAATCCCCATTCCAACCATCGCAGCCATGGAAGGCCATGCCGTGGGTGGTGGATTGACCCTGGCACTGTGCTGTGATATGGTCCTGCTGGCTCGCGAAAGCCGGTATGGCTGTAGCTTTATGAATATGGGCTTTACCCCCGGTATGGGGACAACTCGGCTTCTACAAGATGCCGTTGGAGAGTACCTCGCCGCTGAAATGATGCTCGGTGGACAATTCATACGTGGCTCTCAGTTTGAACAGCGTTCGAGTTTCAATCACGTCTTGCCTCGCGAAAAAGTCTGGAACAAAGCCATGCAAATGGCTGGACGAATCGCCGAAAAACCACGGTTTGCACTCAAGTTACTCAAACACAATTTATCCATGCGAAAGCGCCTCGCGTTCGAGGACGCCCGCACCAGTGAAGCAGCCATGCATCAGATTTGTTTTACCCAACCCGAAACTCTCGCGTTGATTCGTGAGAACTACGCACCCGCACACTCGAGGAAAAGTTGATGCGCAATGACTTACGAGGCAAAGCCGTCATCATCACAGGCGGAACCAAAGGTATCGGACTCGCCACAGGCATGTCTTTTGCCCGTGAAGGTGCCCATGTCTATCTGACCCACAAATGGTCCTCTGCCGACAACGCAGAGATACTCCAAAAGTTTGAAGACTTTGACGCTCCAGCACCCACCATCGTTGAAGCCGATGTCAAAGAAGACGAAGATACCCGAGCTCTCATGGATATCATAGCCAAAGACCATGACAGCGTAGAAGCCTTTATTAGCAATGTCTGTATCGTTCAACCCGCTCGTGGCGTGGAGAGCTACCGCAAACGCTCTTTGCTCAAAAGCCTGGAATACAGCTCTTGGCCCATGGTCGCCTACACCCAAGCGATCAAAAAGACATTCAAAAAATACCCTCGCTATGTGGTCGGCGTCTCAAGTGACGGTCCTGATAACTACTTCGTAAACTACGAATTTGTCGCCGCTTCCAAGGCAGTGATGGAAACCTTCTGTCGCTATATGGCCAAACACCTCGGACCCGAAGGTGTCAACGTCAATGTTGTGCGTTCTCGCAATGTATTAACTGACGCAGTCTATGAGATCTTTGGTGATGACTACAAAACTTTTGTTGGCAAATACGCCGGAGAAGAGTACTTTATGCACCCCGAAGAAGTAGGTGATGCCATCCTCGCAGTATGCAGTGGAATGATGGACGCCATGAATGGTCAAGTCATCATGGTTGACAAAGGCATCGCTTTCGCCGATACACTGATGCGCCTTCTCGAACACAGAGAAGAGCTCGGACTCTAGCTCATACGTTAACTACTTATAACTCGAAGAGATTCAGATTATACGTTCAACAAGAAGTGAAGATCTGCGGGTCAGTGACTTGTGCTTGCATCCTACAAAGGGTAGGAACCCCTTGCACAAGCCCAACGGATGACCCCCAGGAACAAACTCCGAACCCAAAACCCTGAACTCTAAACTTCCCTACTATATGGAGAAAATCACCATGGCTTCCAAAGAACATATCCTGTCCGTTGTAAAAAACCACCTTGTTGACATCCTTGAGGACATCGATGAAGCAGAGATCGATCCCAGCAAGTCGATGAAAGACTTAGGTGCCAACAGCCTCGACATCGTCGAAGTCGTATCCTGTAGTATGCGTGAGCTCAAGGTCAAAGTCCCCCGCTCTGAATTGGCCAAGCTCCAAAATGTTACCGAGCTGGTCGATATGCTTTACGATGTGATGACAGAAAAGGAAGCTGCTGCCGCATCATGATTCGCAACGACTTTCGCAACAAAGCCGTCCTGGTCACAGGAGGCACAAAAGGCCTCGGGTTGTCCATCGCGCTGGCTTTCGGCAAAGAAGGTGCACAGACATACCTCACCTACAAGTGGGGCTCTGCAGATATGGACGCTGTCACCAAAGCCTTCACCGATATCGGTGCTCCCGCACCTCATCTGATTGAAGCTGACGTTACCTACAAAGAAGATACAAAGGCTCTGTTTGAACAAATCAAACAAAACCACGACAGTATCGAAGTCTTTGTAAGTAATGTGTCGTTTGCCCAAATTGGTGGCGATTTTGAGTCCTACAAAAAACGCTCGTTCCTGAAAAGCCTGGAATACAGTGCCTGGCCCATGATGGGATATACCCAGGAAATTCATAAGGTGTTTGGTAGCTATCCTCGCTATATCCTCGGCACGTCTTGTGATGGACCTGAACGATACTACCCCGGGTATGACTTCGTCGCAGCTTCCAAAGCAGTGATGGAAACGTTCTGCAAATACATGGCCAAGCATCTGTTTGAAGAAGATGTTCGGATCAACATCTTGCGAGCACAGCCCATTTCCACCGACTCTCTACGCGCCACCTTTGGAGAAGAGTTCGAACCCTTCCTCCGAAAGTGGTACGGTGATGAGTATATGATCACTGTCGAAGAAGTAGGAGACACCGCACTAATGATGTGTAGTGGCCTGCTCGACGCCATGACCGGTCAGGTCCTCCTCCTCGATCGCGGTATCGCCTTCCAAGACAATACCATGCGATTCTTCCAGCACCGCGAAGATTACGGTGTAGAATAAATAACCTCCCCCTCCTGTCACTCAAGACCTCCACAGTTCAGCCTCGCATTCTCATTTTTTGATCTGAGACCATCATCGTAGACCCACGAATGACACCACGTACACACGAATTCAGGGCAAAAAAGAGAAACAAGAGCAAGCACCTTTTGCTCCATGGACTGGAATGGCAAGAAAGGGAATTGGACCGTTGTTTCCTCATCCGAACAAAGGGGATTTGACCGTTGTTTCCTCATCCGATCACCGTCGAGAAGTTACAACCTTCCCAGGCAGAGCGCGACGCTCTCGAACCTCATGGAATCGTGCGTATTCCATTGAAGACCGGATTAAACATCGGACCTGTTAATGTTACGCTTGTGATGGGAAACCCTCACGCGCTCATCGACACAGCCATGCATCACGCCAACAACCTAGAGAGGTTGGAAGCGAGCTTGCATCGCTATCACATCAAGCTAGAAGAGATCGGCGAGATCTGGCTGACTCATCCACACATCGACCACTTCGGTCTAACCGGAGCCATTGTCAAACGTTCCGGGGCAAGGGTATACGCACCTGAATCGTCAGTCCATCGGTTCGATCAATACGTAGAATCCTGGTACACCGACAGAGACGCCTTTTATACCCTACTCCAAGAGTCAGGTGTGACCGCACCTATTTTGGAGTATGTTCGGTCGTCTGAGAGTTCGTTCCACACCGTAGCTTCCCCCTTTACTGTAGACGATAGCTTAAAACAAGGTACAAGCTATACCATCGCAGGACGACACAGCCTCCTCCCTATCCACGCACCTGGCCATACCCCCTGGTGCTCGGCTTTTTGGATGCCTGAAACAGGCGTGATGGTGTGTGGTGATGTACTGCGTCAAAAGATGCGATTTAATCTCATCCTCTACCCAGACCCCAATGTAGACCAAGAACATCAAACCTACCCCAGCTATCGAAAGACTCTACAAAAACTATCTGATACCCCAGTAAAATGGATGATACCCGGACATGGTGTATCCTTTCAAAATCATCAAAAAACAATTCGACTCGCGATGCGACGACAGGAAAAACGCAAAGAGCTAGTCCTTGCTCACCTCCAAGAAAATGGCCCCTCTACGGCCTACGAAGTTGCTGTCGCCATGTACACCTCCAGCATCACAGAACGTGCCCTGCTCCTGATCATGAGTGACACTGTCGCTCTACTCCGCTGGCTCATCGAAGATGGAGCCGCCGAAAGCACCGTACAACATGGAGTTCGCTCGTATAGCCCAACCTCCCAACCACTGTGTTCACCACAGGGGGATCCGTTCAAACCGATCGGATGAGAGAGGTGCTGAAATGCAACAGATCGAATTCAGAACGAACACATGACTTACCCCCTACATATCGAGAGTCGTTCCGGTTCTGGTCAGGGGCAGCCCCGCGTGTCTGCCCAAAAGTG
>JALTMC010000418.1:0-2814 GCA_027005175.1 Myxococcales bacterium | reverse complement strand
CGACAGGGGAAAATCGATACAGAATGAGGTCGACTTACCTGAAAATGAATTCCAAGGCTTGTCATTTCACAAGATATAGATGAATTCCAAGGCTTGTCATTTCACAAGATATAGATGAATTCCAAGATTTGTGGGCAAAGGACGATGCGCTATACCTTCTTCACAAGGCCAATCACCTTGCGTACAGCCTCCGTGAGAAGAACAAGCAAGCCATAGAGCGCAAGAAAAAGCAACATAAAGGGGAACATCAACCAGCGCATGACTCGAACCCGCCGACTGAGCGTGCCCTCCCAAGCAAGGATTTGAGGACTATCAGGAAGGTACTCGCGATAAACATCCAACCAGATCCGGGCTTCTTCTTTGTTCCCTTGTAAGATCCAGTAGTCTAACGCAGCTTCAAACAGAGCTGTAAATTCGGAAACATGCAAGTCGCTCTGGTACAAACAAGGCTCCAGCCACCTCCAAGCTTCTTCCGGATCTTCATTCTGTGAAGCAAGGCGAGACATTTGAGTCCGTCCTATAAAGTAGTCAGGATGTTGCTGCATCATCGTAGTGACAAGTTCACGGCATCGCGCCCGATCCCCCATAGAATCGTAGGCAACAGCCAAGTTCATCACAACCCCTGGATGATTGGGAGCCATCGCAAAAGCCTGCTCCAGTAAGTGCAACGCATCCTTGTATCTCTTCTCACGCAGAATCATGGTTCCTTCATGGAATATATTTGCTGCTTTTTTAGGGAGATACTTATCATAACGACTGTTTTCTCTCACCTCATCATACAAAGCAAAGGCAAAGATCCTATCTGTTGTTTGTTGGCCTTTTTCCCACCAAACAACCTCATCACCTTGTTTAAATCTTCGCTTGTTCAATAGAAAGCAAAAAACCCCCCATCGAACTGCATCCGTCCCCCATCGACCTTTTGCAAACTCCTCCAAGGCATCCAACGTTTGAGGAAGAGATAAGGCGCAAGCAACTCCAACCATACCTTGACGACCAGTAGGCGAACCCCGACGGAGTAACAAGGGGATAATCGTTTCCAAGTGAGGATATCTCTTCCAGATCTTTTTCGATTTTTCCCTTCGGAGAGAATGTGTATTCGAAGCTAAGGAAAGAGTCATGATATCCTTTTCAGTCAACGGCAACCTCACCCACCGTTCGAGTGGAAAA
Source organism: Myxococcales bacterium (assembly GCA_027005175.1). GTDB lineage: Bacteria > Myxococcota_C > UBA6777 > UBA6777 > UBA6777 > M3003. The sequence goes on along the minus strand of JALTMC010000418.1, from coordinate 1,647 downwards.
GCCCAAGCCCCCTCTTTTGACTTGGATGGATTCGAGAGGTCATCGAGATTGGCTTCCAGCTCAGGAAGGTTGGGACATAACTCCTGTGCACGCTCCAACAAGAGCCAAGCCTCTTTGTCGTCATCAAGCCGTGCTGCCGCAACTCCTGCATAAAAGTAGCACTGAGCCTGTACTTTCTGCTCCTCTTCACTCTCAGGCACAACGCCCTCAAGAATTCTTTCACGCTCCTGCCTAAAACAAGCTAAAATTCTCTCCTCATCATCATAATAGCTCAACCCCTCAAGAGTCTTAGCCAGTTCACCAACATCAGCAACATCTCGCTCCGAGAGAGAGCCTACCCACTCCTCTGCTTTCTCTCTTTGCCCCAAAACAACCGCGAAGTGAACCCCACAAACAAGAGCATCAAGATGGCCTGGGTAAGCCTCAACAACGTCTTGAATCGCCTCCCAGGCTTCGTCCAGGTACCCCTGGTGCCACAAAGCAACTGCCAGGCTGGTATGTAGAAAAGGACTCACCACCTCACGCTCAAAAAGAGCCCGAACCATCAACTCAGCTTCTTTATGTGCCCCTTCCCCCAAGGCTTTGGCAACATCATCCTCTGTGACGTGAGCCAGCTTCTCACCTTTTCTCCTCGCCAACTTCCTCTTCGTACCCACCTCCTGACCTGCCGAGGGAGCTGTTCCAATGGTTCTTACCTTTTTATTTTTACGAGACTTCTTTCGCTTTCTCGCCATAACAAACTCCTTTGTATCGAAACGTGGAGTACATATCCTATTTCAAAAGAATGGGAGAGTACCTGGAATCCTATTTCAAAAGAATGGAAGAGTGCCTCCTATCCTATTTCAAAAGAATGGAAGAGTGCCTCCTTTTCTGTCATCAAGCAAGAACTCTCTCTGAAAAAAGTAACAGGAAAGAGTACACCATGTGCAGTTTTTCAACATTCCGTTTCTATGATACATAAAGTATCCGAGATGAGGCAACTCAGACGACCTCATCTCATACGAAGTCCACGTACACAGCGCAGAAAGAGGAACACTTTAGCAGGTAAAGAAGCTCCTATCACCTTGCTGTATCAGTACCTTGCTGTGCCACGTACGTCAACCACTCGGACGTTGTATTCCCCCGCAACAACGTGTCAAACTCGACACATTCCGCTAGAAAGAGATGTACAAAGAGTCCACGTGTTCCGAAAGTTCAAAAGAACGGTGTAAATGCCCACATAGTAGAGAGGAAACGAAGTCATGAAGCAGCAGTTACAACGCATGGCAGGATTGGGAGCTTTGCTCAGTGTGTTATCCATAGGAGCAACAGCAAAAGCTGCACCCACAACGAAAGCTCCCGTCAAAACCAAACAACCAACGACAACAAAGGGTGCAATGGCTAAGGCTTCAGTGAAGTCAGTAGTCAAAGTAAAAAAGCGTAAGCCCAAAGTAAAGAAGCGTAAGCTCATCTACGACATGTACTTTGGCAGTGGAAAAGTAGGGCAGATGGTTCAGGAAGAAACGATGTACCCCAACGGTAAAACAGTGGTACAAACATCAAGCCAATCGACCATCAGGATCTTTTTTCGAACCTTTAAGAACAAATTAAATGCCCACATGATTTATAGGAAAGGAAAGCTGAGTAAGTTCTCGATCGATACCACCC
>JALTMC010000417.1:15486-16952 GCA_027005175.1 Myxococcales bacterium | reverse complement strand
CATTAATTACAGAGTAAGTCGAAAAGGGCAGTCATTAATTACAGAGTAAGTCGAAAAGGGCAGTCATTAATTACAGAGTAAGTCGAAAAGGGCAGTCATGACAGAGTAGGTCGAAAAGGGTTGTCCTCATTGTCGTGGGATTTGCGAGTTACGATTTGGGGCGGGATTGGAGCAGTTCATCGACGGCACTGGGGTCTGCGAGGGTGGAGGTGTCGCCGAGTTGGTCGACCTCTCCGGCTGCGATCTTGCGTAGGATTCGACGCATGATCTTACCGGATCGGGTTTTGGGGAGAGCATCGGCCCAGTGAATTACGTCGGGTGTGGCGATGGGTCCGATTTCTTTGCGAACGTGAGCACGAATCTCTTGGGCCATGGCGTCGGTTTTTTCTGCGCTTGCAAGCAAGGTGACATAAGCGTAGATGCCCTGACCTTTGATCTCGTGGGGGAAGCCAACAACAGCAGATTCTACGACTTGTGGGAAGTTGTCGAGGGAACTCTCTACCTCTGCGGTGCCCATGCGATGTCCTGAGACATTTATGACATCGTCGATACGTCCGGTGATGCGGTAGTATCCGTCGGCGTCACGCTTGCAGCCGTCCCCGGTAAAGAATTTGCCAGGGAACATGGCGAAGTAGGTCTGCTTGAATCGTTCATGGTGGTTGTATACTGTTCGCATGATGCCGGGCCATGGTTCAAGCATGGTTAAGATGCCTTCCGTCTCTCCTTCCAAGATGTTGCCATCATTGTCGACAATGGCGGGCTTTACGCCAAAGAAGGGGAAGGTCGCGCTGCCGGGCTTTGTTGGGGTTGCGCCAGGCAGGGGTGTCATGAGGATACCGCCGGTTTCGGTCTGCCACCATGTGTCTACGATGGGGCATCGCTCTTTTCCTACCACCTTGTGGTACCACTCCCAGGCTTCGAGATTGATGGGTTCTCCCACGGTTCCAAGGACGCGCAGGCTGCTGAGATCGTGAGAGTTGACGGGATCATCTCCAAAGCGCATCAGGGCGCGAATGGCTGTGGGTGCTGTGTAGAAGATGTTGACTTTGTACTTGTCCACAATATCCCAAAAGCGACCTGCATCCGGATAGGTGGGTATGCCTTCAAACATCAGGCTGACCGCACCATTGCAGAGCGGTCCATACACGATATAGCTATGACCGGTGATCCAGCCAAGGTCGGCGGTACACCAGTAGATGTCACCGTCGTGGTAGTCAAAGACATATTTAAATGTGGTGGCAGCGTAAACCATGTAGCCACCGGTGGTATGGAGTACTCCCTTGGGTTTTCCTGTGGAGCCAGAGGTGTACAGAATAAACAGGGGATCTTCGGAGTCCATCCATTCGGGAGGGCAATCTGTGGAAGCTTCTGCTGTAAGCTCATGCCACCATTGGTCTCGACCCTCCACCATATTGGTTGGAATCGCGCTACCTGCATGTTGTACCGAAATCACCAGACGAACGTTG
>JALTMC010000417.1:11923-15476 GCA_027005175.1 Myxococcales bacterium | reverse complement strand
GAACGTTGTGTCCTTGTTTTTCACAAAGTTCAATGGCCTTGTCCGTATTCTCTTTGAGTGGGACAGGTTTTTTCCCACGCATACAGCCGTCAGCTGTCAGGATGACATCACTGTCTGCGTTGACAATGCGGTCGGCGAGGCTATCGGCTGAGAATCCGCCAAATACGATGGAGTGAATCGCGCCGATACGAGCACAGGCGAGCGTTGCGATCGCTAACTCCGGAATCATCGGCATATATAGGGTGACTCGATCACCTTTCTTGACCCCTTGACCTTTGAGAGCGTTGGCGCAACGACTGACTTCATCTAACAGTTGTTGGTATGTGAAGGATCTCTCATCTCCAGGCTCGTTGCCTTCCCAAACAATCGCTGCCTGGTCTCCACGACCCCGTTTAATCTGTAGATCAAGACAGTTGTAAGAGATATTTGTCTTGCCATCCTGAAACCACTTAATTGAGACTTCGTTTTCGAAGTCGTACTCACGCACTTTGATCCAGGGCTTTTCCCAGTGGAATTGCTGGGCGATCTCACCCCAAAAGGCCTCTGGGTCACGGATGGAACGCTCGTACATCTCCCGGTATTGTTCCATCGATTGGACATGGGCCTTCTGGCGAAACTCCACGGGTGGGTTGTATTGCTTGACTTCAGACATCAACTCGCTCCTTTTCTCGAAGTGGATGGAGTGTGTAATAATCCATTTTTACTTTGTTTTTTTACGGATGACAGCGATAGCTCTCAGAAGCATTCTTTCAGGCATTTAGACCCTTGCTCTTAGCAGGAATTCACAGAGGAAGCAACACCCCTGCCAGGCTTTCGGGTGTGCTCCGAGCCATGAAGGCTCTGGGGTGAGTGTGCTTTGTGCGGATTTCCCTGGGCCTGCTAGGCTTCCGGTTTTGCCCGGAGGCTTCATGAACAGCGAAGAGCATGGTTGGTTCCTCCGGTTTCGGGATCTTTCTGGTGACACTTTTCAGGTTTGGTAGAGATCGGGTGGTCCAAGGAGGGTGAATCGGCCTTCTCGCCAGGCTTCGAGCCCTTTTCCATAGCCTGGTCCGAGGCGGCTTTCGGAGGCTCCACCGGCAAAGTTGTACCAGCCTCCGGGTTGGCTCATATCAAAGATCATATGGAAGAGTGGACCGATATGGAGTGGCTCGCCTTGTAGATGTAGGATACGGGTTTGGAAGGGGGTTGTAGGGCCTCCAGGGATATCGAAGGAGGGGGAACTGAAGCCGAGAAAGTCGGGCAGAGTGTCTTGAAGTAACATGTGTACAAAAGAACCATGAACGGGTAGGTGCCATTCTCCTGCTTCATAGGTTTGCAATGCCTTTGGCCAGGCTTGTGTCAGTAAGGAACGCAAGCGTTCTGCATTGAGGATGTGGGGGCGTTCGAGGCGAAGGGTGGCGTCAATGCTGTCTTGGAAATAAAGCATCAGGCCCATCTCTTCCAGGAATCGACGGACTTTTTCTTTGCCCATATAGGGCTCTAGAAAGAGCAGTACGACTTCATGGTGAAGGGCGTGGAACAGTGCCATCTTATCACGGTGCTGGGTTGTCTCAAAGTCTTCCTGGTGAGTGGCCCAGTTGCACAGATCATCAATCCGAGGATGCTCGGGGAGGAGAGGTTTCCAGATGGGCAACAGATCTCGTGCACAGAGATCGACTTCGCTATAGGAGATCTCGATCATTCGTTTCATATCGATGTTGTCGCTCTCTTCAAGCATTTCGCTCAAGCGTCTGTATCGATAGTCCGCTTCGGGCAGTGTGATCCAGGCTTCGCCTACTGTTCCGGGGCGACGCTCGTTGGCGGAGGCGATGTAGCCTTCCGGTGGGTTGGTGTAGGTCAGTCGGGTGGATTCGGGCATCGGCTCCGGTGTGCGGTTCGCAAGGTCCCAGCCATGCCGTGGATACGCTCCTGTCCAACCCTCCGGTCGTTGGTCTACCTGACCTGTTTGTGTATAACCAATATTCCCCTGGGTATCGATCACAACAGCGGCTAACGATAAAATTTTGATATTCGATTGTGTCTTCAGAAAAGTATCAACGTCTGTTGCTTCCATGGCGGCACGTGCAGCGTTAATGTCGGTGGCGCTGTAGTCGCGCAAACCACTCCACCGAATGCAAGGGTAGTCTCCTGGTGTGGAGGCATCACCCAGAACTGTGCCGTATTCGTTGTCGTAGTAGGTCCAGGACTCGGGCTTCTTTTTGCCACGAATTTTCACCTTTTCGACGCGGCGACGCAGTGGTTTCCAGGCACCCTCTGCGAGGTAGGACTCGTCCTGACAACGCTCTACCAGGATGTCGATGTTGTCGGCATGACCGAACGTATAGGTCCAGGCGATATCACGCGTTCTTCCCGCACTCAACCAAGCGAGACCAGCAATACCAATTCCCTGGTAGTAGTCACCGTTGCGAAAACTTGTATGGGAGGTGTACATGGCGGGAGGGATACGTCCCACTTCCAAATGAAACTCACTGAGTAACAAGGAGCTACCTGACGCAGAGCGTTCGGGTGATACGGCAAAGGCGTTGGAGCCTCCAGCCATGGGAGGCAATAGAAAGTGCTCAGGGCGCGGAAGGTGCATATCCTTGAGAGCTTCAAGGTCCAGGCCCTTCGCCGCTTTCCCCAGTAAGATCTCAAACAGAGCCGGGTCCACCTTGTCGGTGACAAGGCTGGCGATCACACCTTCTGCGAGCTGGTGCATGGAGGTGAGGCCAAAATAGGAGGCAAAGCGGTAGAGAAGGATCACCCGGCCCGGTGTATGTTCCAGCATCGGTATACCAAGAAATCGTAGGAGTAGCGGCTTCTTTCGTCGCTTGAGGCAGGCATTAAAGCCATCGCAGTAGGCTTGGAGAAGGGTTCGTCCTTTGCGGTCTAACTTTTTAACTTGTAGATTGAGATCTCCCGTGAAGTTCAGCGAACGTATCGCGCGATCAAGCATGCGTGTGAGGGGGGTGTCACCAGCAATTTCCATTAGCCGACCTTGGGCCATCATCACCTGTAGTTGGATCTGTACCAATCGGTCTTTGGCATGCATATAGCCCCGGGCATAGCCGCCTTCTGCGATGTCACAGATGTCAAAGAAGGATGGATATCCCCATTGATCTCGCTCATACCGTATGGTCTTGTGTGGACCTGGAAATTCCGGCATCTTTCTCTCCCTTCAGTCAAATACGTTCAACGTTCTGTGTTCAAGTGGCCGGTGCTCCGGTTCTGCATTCTTGGTACAGGTCAGATGAGAAATATCGCAATGATGGAAGAAGTCAAGTGGAGAGGTGGTGTGGTGAAAATCGGGTCGGGTCAGTGAGAGATTCCATTGGCTTCGTGAATGTGGTCAACCACTTCTTTTAAGGCTTGAAGCCCAGCCATAATTTTATCCACAAAAGAGACACTGTGGGGCACAAGCACAAAGTGTGGGTGGGGAGACCAAAGGTTGCGGATCTTTCGATCCAGTCGGATGGCCTCTTCGATGCTTTCGGTGCGTGTTGGGTTTCCTCCTTCAATGGATTGATGACCCACGGCAGCACTTTCGAAAAAGATAACCGCATCATAACGGGAG
>JALTMC010000417.1:0-11913 GCA_027005175.1 Myxococcales bacterium | reverse complement strand
TAACGGGAGCGTTCTTTGTCGAGATCGGTTTCAAGGTTGCGGCAAAATGCATCGGGCCCACCGGGCCAGTAGGCTGCCCCATCCAGTGTCCCGCGATCACAAAGTAGAACTCTACCGGGAAAGAGGGCTGATTGTGCTTCTTCCAGGTGGTGTTGGACCTCGTAAATCGCGGTTTGAGTGGCGAGCAATGCTTCGTGTTGTGTCGAGCGTGGAAAGCCTCCTGAAAACAAGAGCGTTGCAGCTTCAGGCACCACCACTACCACTTCTCCTATCTCGCGACGAAACAGATCCAGTGCGGTGGTTTTTCCTCCACCGGGACCTCCAGACAAGGCGATACGGCAGATCTTTCTTTGGTTCAATGGGATATCCTTTGGAGCTATCTTTGACGTTGGATGAATCCGTTTTCCTACCTTTGACGTTGGATGAATCTGTTTTCCTACCGAAACACGGATACGAAGGGGCCAAGAGAGCCTTTGGAGTTATCTTTGGCGTCGGATGAATAGCAGGAGAGCAAACACAACGAAGGCAATAGGAGCGATCGGGGCTCCATTCCAGTCTGTGGAGCAGCCACATCCAGGTGCTTTTTTGATGCCTCCTGGATCATCTGACGTATTTGGGCCACCTCCCGTAAGATCGTCGATATGCTCGGAGCCTTGTACTCCTCCATCATCAACAACAGGAGCTTCTGTGTTTGTGGGAGCTTCTGTGACGGGTTTTTCGGCAGGTGGAGGGGGTGGTTTGGTGCATTGGCCTGTGGTGCAGGCTTGACCGGCGGGACATTTGATATTGCTGCAAGGATCGTGACTGCACTGCCCATTTTTACAAATACGACCTTGTGGACATGTCACATTGGCGCAAGGATCACCAATACACTTGCCCTTTTCACATCGTTGTCCTGCTGGACAGTTGACACCACTGCAAGGGCCACTCTTTCCGGGGTCCCCAACACACTTTCCATCCACACACTTCTCTGCGTCCTTGCATTGGACCGTGGCACAGCTAGGGATACACTTACCTTCGCGGCAGAATTCCTCAGCCTTGCATTGGACTCCTTTGCATGGATTCTCCTCACACAATCCATTGACACATCGTTTGCCTGTGGGACATCCCGTAAAATAGCAGTCTTTGGGGACACATTTACCGCCAGAACATTGCAAGCCGGTTTTGCATTGGACCAGAGTGCAGAGGTCAAGGCAGCGACCACCTAGACAGCTTTGCCCTTTGGGGCAGGTTACAGCAGAGCAAGTGTCTCCAACACAAAGCCCCTTGATGCACTGAAAGCCTTGGCGGCATTCACCGTTGCGACAGCGACGAACACACTGACCTTTGTCACACACCAGCCCCGATGGACAGATGGGGTTGTCGTCGGGAGTTCCGTCACAGTTGTCATCTTGACCGTTGCAGATCTCAGGTTGGGGGAGAGGGGCATTGCAGCTGCTCCAGGTGCCGTTGCTACAAATCTCTTTGCCTCCACCACAGGCCGTTTTGCAGTCGCGTCGAAGGTCGTTGTCTATCTTTCCATCGCAGTCATTGTCTTTGCCATCGCAAGTCTCTTGCTGGGGCTGTGGACCCGAGCAACCCGTCCAAACGCCTTTTTTACACACGGCTTCACCTTTGCCGCATGCACCGTTGCAGGGCTTGGGTTGCAGGTCATCGATCTTACCGTTACAGTCATTGTCTTTGTTGTCACATACTTCTTTTTTGATCTTGGGAGCGTCGCAGAAGTCCCAGCGAGCACGTACACAGATCTCTTTGCCTTTGCCACACTTGGTTTTGCATTCGCGGGATAAGTTATCGTCGACTTTTCCATTGCAGTCGTTGTCCTGGCCGTCACAGGCTTCTTTGGAGGGCTGGCGGGCCGTACAGCCTACCCACTTACCTGCTTTACAGGACTCCACACCGGAACCACAAGCAGTTTGGCAGGTTCGAGCCAGATTGTCGTCCACCTTCCCATTGCAGTCATTGTCTTGGTTGTCACATTTCTCCGGGCTGGGATTTCCGCCGGGTGCTGAACACTGTACCCCGCTGCCATCGGGTTTACAGACAAATGTACCCTTTTGTTTGCAGGTTCCTGAACCTGCCGCACATGGAGTCCCTTTGTTTCTCCAGTCTTCATCGACCTTTCCATCACAGTCGTTGTCTCTTCCATCACAGACTTCGGTGCGTTTGGGGCCAGCTTTGGCATTGCATACAATGCCTGTTTTGTCTGCTTTGCATACCCAAGTCCCCGAGCGTTTGCAGTCTCCGAGACCGGCAGAGCAACTTCGACCTTTGGCCGGACCTGAGGCTGCGAGCCAATTCTCATCGACCTTGCCGTCACAGTCGTTGTCCTTGCCGTCACAGACTTCGGTCTGAGGCTTGACGGCGGTGCAGTTGATCCATCTACCAGCCTTGCAGGTCTCTGTACCGGAACCACAGGCCGTTTTGCAGGTCCGACTTAAACCCTCATCGACACTTCCATTGCAATCGTCGTCTTTGTTGTTGCAGGTCTCTGGTTTGGAGGCTCCACCCTTGGCGGTACAAACCGTGCCTTGCTTATCTGCCCTGCAAGTATACGAACCACTTGACGCACAACCACCAACACCGGCAGTACAAGCCGTTCCTACTTTGGGAGAGAAGTCTTCGTCGATCTTCCCGTCGCAGTCATTGTCGAGTCCATCACAGACTTCCTTTGTCGCGGTATTTGCGATGGCGTTGAATGCTGTGGTGATGGAGGATTGATTGTTCGCGTTGTAGGCAGAACCTGTTTGACCTTGGCTGGCGATCTTATTGAGCAGACTAGCGTTGAATTTGATTCCAATGACGAAGGTTTTGATGCCGTGTTTTTTCCACAGGTCACGAGCCTCATTCTCAGCATTTCGCGGGTCGCTGGTGGGATAACCATCGGTGATCAATACCAGGTAATAGGGTCGGTCCTTTGTGGCTTTTGGTTCTTTGCTCTTGAGATTACTGAGATACAGCCCTGATCTGTAAATCGCATCCCCCATCCGGGTGTAGTTTTCGTTGGAGGGGTAAAAGTCTACTGTTGTTGCAATGGTAAACCAGGCGCTTGTCGAGATCTTCACACGTTGTCTGTAGACTGCACCAAAGGTGGCAAGCCCAAAGACTAATTTCTTCTGAAATCCATTGACCAGCTTCTTGATCGCTGTACGGACATCGCTGTGTTTGGAGTCGAAAGCAGTGTCTCGCATACTTCCAGAGGTATCCAACAACAAATAAACATAGGCTCTTTCACATGCCGCCTCGGCGACTTGTGTCCAACTGAGCACACCAAGGAGTAACCAAACACCTGTCAATACTGTTAAAAAGCGTTTCATTCTAGCCAACCTGTTGTTGCAAAAGAAAAAGGAGGAAAGGCGGGTCTTCCTCTTGGGTGTACTTCTATATCTACCGGGGCTACATGCCACATGTGGAGTTTTAGGGCAAGCCCACAGACAAACCATCTGCTACGTCATTAACCCTACAGACCATGAAATGTCTCACTTCATCCATCTGGCTCGTGAGAGCGCACAGACCCCTTTTTCAAAGTCATAGGTTGTAGGTATAGCGACTCAATCAAGTGAACGAATAGGAACGGGACAAATCCGGTTATTCTCGCAGACGCGATTGAATATGTTCAAATTCGTAAACCTCTAATCCTGTAACACTCTCCTTTGTTCGTATTCTCTCCTACAATGTCACAGTTTTTTGGTGCGAAGGTCAACGGAACTGAGTCTTTCCCTCGATCCCTCGAAACGGGAGTTGAGTTTCTCCCTCGAAACTTGTAAGAGCGAACCGACCCAAGAGTCAGCATCGACATTTTTTTTGTTTTGTTGCGGATTTTTTCTCAACGTACGGTCTTTGTCGAAGTTATGCCGTTCTTCTCGTAAGTTTACAAAAAAAGTCTGGATGGGGGAGAGGATACTTTTCTATCAAACGAGGGCTACGAGGCTTGAAGGGGTGAGTTTGTGGGCTAGCAGGCTTGTGCCTTGGGGGTGGAGCGTTTTCCGGAGTGAGAACGTTTGGGGCGAGAGTTACGTTTTCTTGTGGAGGAAGACTTCTTTTTGGTTTGTTTCTTTGTTTTCTTGTTGGGTTTTGATGCTGTCTGCTTTATGTTCTTTTGTGTTTGAATGAGAAGTTCTCGGGCATGTGCCAGGCTTTGGTCTGTAGCCTTTCCGTCGAGCATTCGGGCGATCTCTCGTTCTCGCTGTTGGTGATCCAACTGGTGGATACGAGAGTGAGTGCGTCCATCTTCTTCTTGTTTTTTGATCAGGTAGTGTTGATCGGCAAGGCTCGCTATCTGTGCGAGGTGAGTAATACATAGGACCTGACGTTGGCTCGCGATTCCTCGAATCTTATGTCCTATCGTGACGGCTGTTGCGCCACCAATTCCTGCATCAATTTCGTCAAAGACACTGGTGGGAACGGGCTCCTTCTCTTTGACGACTTGTTTCAACGCGAGCATGATCCGACTTAATTCCCCACCACTTGCGATACGATGTAGTGGCTTTGGTTCTTCTCCAGGGTTGCTCGATAGTAGAAACTGGGCGAGGTCATACCCGGCAGGGCCTGGGATCTTTCTTGCCTCTTCCTCGTTCTCTGTTGCTTCAGGCCAAAGCTCATCTTCTTCAGCAAATAACATGCTTTCGTTGCTGGACCAGTCTTCTTCTGCAAAATCATCTTGTTCTTCCTGGTCTTCCCTCATGAGTTGGTCCCAGTCCACAACAAACTTTGCTTTTTTCATGTCGAGGGAAGCGAGTTCTTCCTCAATTTCTTCGGCGAGGCGGATGGCTGCAGACTTGCGTTTGACACTCAAGCCTTCAGCCATCCCACACAGTGTCTCGATCTCTCTGTCGAAGCTCGTCTCTAGCTCTTGCATTCGAACTTCACGCTGGTCTAAGTCGAGTAGTTCGCGCTGATACTCGTCGAGGCATTCGACCAGACCCATGACGGATGAAGCGCCGTGTTTGCGTTTTAAATCTCGCAACTGTGTGAGCTGCTCTTCCAGATTTTTGAGTGCATAGGGTTCTGTCTTGGTGGAAGAGGTGAAGTTACGTAAGGTACGTGCTGCGTCATCGAGTGAAGCTTCAGCTTCCATCATTCCACGCAATGCTTCTGCGATCTCTTCGGAGAGTTCTTCCCACCCTTGGAGCCGTTGCTGCAACCGACCGAGCTGCTCAAGCATAGAATTTCCCCCTGAATAGAGGATCTGCTCTGCATTGTTACTCCCTTCAACCATCTTTTCCAATTGCTGGAGATAACGTCGTTGTTGTTGTAAGTCATCCTCATTGACATCCAAATCCACATCTTCCAACTCTGCGATCTGGTACTTTAAATACTCGCGACGTTTCTGACGTTTGTAGGCATCGCCACCGAGTTTGTGGAGTTGTTTACGAATCCGCTGTACTTGGTTGTATTGATCCAGTAGGAGTTGCCTCTCTGGCCATAAGTTACCGTAGCTATCGACCAGATCGAGGTGGTAGCGTGGGTGCATCAGATGTTGGTGCTCATGCTGCCCGCTGATCTCCACAAGTTGCTGTCCACTCTCTCGAAGGAATTTGGCCGTCACTGGCCGATCGTTGATATAGGCCCGCGAGCGACCATTTGCCATGATCAAGCGGCGAAGGAGTAGTTCGCCTTCTTCCACGGCAATACCGGCTGTTTCAAAATGCTGCTTGATATGAGGCAGGTGAGAAATCGAAAACAACGCACTGATCTCAGCTTCCTTGGCACCTGTGCGAAGTAAGTCTGCATTGGAACGCTCACCCAAGGCCAACAACAATGCATCGATTAAGATCGACTTTCCTGCTCCTGTTTCACCAGTAAAGACGTGAAATCCTTCACCAAAATCCATGGCGCTTTCTTCGATGATGGCCACGTTGCGGATATGCAAATGCAATAACATAATGTCCTATCTTTTCCACACGATAATCGTTCGATTTGTCTTAAGTGCTGAACATCAGCCCAGGGGCATACTTCCACCAACTTACGTTTTGTAAGTCTAAAGTCAAGTGTAAGTCTAAAGTCAAGCGTTCTTCCTAGGATTGGCCTTTGCGATGAATAGGACACCCCGCACGCAAAGTACTTCGTTAAAGGTCCATGTTGCGGCTGATAATCTCTTTCATGATCTCTGTGGTTCCTGCGTAGATGGTTTGGACGCGGGCGTCGAGGTAAGCCTGTGCGATGGGGTATTCTGCCATATAGCCGTACCCACCAAAGAATTGGAGGCATCGATCGGTGTTGCGTTTGAGCATCTCGGTGGTCCAGTATTTTGCCATACTGGCTTCTTTGGCCAGCGACTCGCCAGCGATGTGTTCTTCCATCACTCGGTCGACAAAAGCCTCACCGAGTTCGATCTCTGTGGCGATCTCTGCCAGGGCGAAGCGGGTGTTCTGAAAACGACCGATGGGTTTTCCAAAGGCTTTGCGCTCACGGACATACTCCAGGGTCATGTCCAAAACACTCCGAGCGGCTGCCACAGCGGCGACAGCCACGACCAAACGCTCTTGAGCAAGTTGTTGCATCAGATAGTAGAATCCGGCACCTTCATGGCCTAAAAGGTTGGCCGCAGGGACCTTGCAGTCTTCAAAGTAGAGTTCGGTGGTGTCTTGGGCCTTCATGCCTATCTTTTCAAGCCGCTTGCCGCGCTTAAAACCAGGAAAGGATGACTCCACCAACAACAAACTTACGCCAGCATGAGGAGGATCGGCGTTAACGTCGGTTTTGGCCACAACGATAACCAGGTCTGACAGATGCCCGTTGGAAACAAAGGTTTTCTGTCCATTCAACAGGTAGTGGTCGCCTTCTAACGTTGCTGTGGTCTGGATGGCTGCCAAGTCGGAGCCGGTGTTGGGCTCCGTCATGGAGATCGCCGTAACGATCTCCCCGGAAGCACAGCCTGGGAGATAACGTTTCTTTTGCTCATCATTGCCACAGTGGTAGATATAAGGAACAACAACATCACTGTGTAGGTTGAATGCTGCGCCAGAAGCACCTGCTCGACTCAGTTCTTCGATGATGATAGCAGCATAGCTGAAGTCAACATCTGAACCTCCGTATTCTTCCGGAAGCCAAGGGCATAAATAGCCTTGCTCTCCGGCTTTGCTCCACAGCTCTCGTGGGACGATTCCCTCCTTCTCCCAGTCCCTGTGAAAAGGCTTGATCTCACGTTCCACAAAGGTGCGAAAGGCATCTCGAAAGACTTGATGATCCGGTCCAAACAATTTACGCTTCACGTGACTGTATCCTCCTATGTGAGAAGTGATTTTGGGAAGATCTGGGAAGACAATACCGTTCTCCTGGGATCGTTGAGCCCACAAGGTTTCTCCTTGGGATCGTTGATCCCACAAGGTTTCTCCTTGGGATCGTTGATCCCACAAGGTTTCTCCTTGGGATCGTTGAGCCCACAAGGTTTCTCCTTGGGATCGTTGAGCCCACAAGGTTTCTCCTTGGGATCGTTGATCCCACAAGGTTTCTCCTTGGGATCGTTGATCCCACAACTTTTGCATCGTGCTGATTGGCCCGCCAACCTATCGTATCTTGGATGATCTACATGCCAATCTTGTTGGGTTGTCGATCCTACGATAACTCACCTCGTGGTGCTTCGACTTCTCGGGCCCGCCCTTGGACATAGGCTGGACGGGCAAGAAGTTTGTCAGCATAAGCTTTAATATTGTCTTGTTCCATGGGAAGATCGATATGGCGAGCCCAACTTAGGGTATGTCCAAGGAGGATGTCGGCACCGGTAAAGGTGTCGCCAAGAATATACTCCTTTTCACCCAAACCCTGACTTAACGTCTTGAGTGCTCTCTGAAACTCATAGCGAGCTGTTTTCTTGATCTCAGGGACTCTTCGCTCTTCGGGTAGGATGAACGAGTGTTTTGCCATGGTCCACAGAGGTTGCTCCAGCTCGCTGATAGCAAAAGAGCACCAACGTAAGTACTGACCGCGTGACGCAAGGTCGGTAGGGACAAGGCCCGAGTCTGGGAACTTCTCTCCAAGGTATGTGATAATTGCCAAAGACTCTGTCAGAGCGGTGTCTCCATCGATGAGCGCCGGAACCTTCCCACCAGGATTAATCGCGAGATACTTCTCGCCGCGATGCTCTCCCGAGCGGGCATCCAGTTTGTAGTATTTCCAGTCTGCTTTTACCTCTCCCAAAGCCCAAGCCACCCGTGTGGAGCGTGAAGGACCAAAGCCATACAATAACATGAGATTCTCCTGTGGTATGAAACGATGTTGAAGCACTATAGCCCAGTGCCCAGAAAAATAACAGAACCCCAAGTCTTTCATCCCAATTTGGAGTTATTGTACCAAGGTATGACATGATAAGCTTTGTTTTTTTGAGTAAGTTAGAATATAACAAGGGCTGGCCCCTTGTCGCAAGGGGGGCAAGTCACCTGATGTTACGTAATATTGGGGTTTCGATTGGCAAGGTTTTACGACCCATATACGTGAATACTGGGTTTCTTCCTTTGACTTTCTTTCGACGTACTAGGAATGCAGATGCCTCTCTCTTCTTTGCCTGAACCCAAGAATTTCTTTTCTCGCCTATGGGGCTTGGGGAAAGGTCTTTTTTCAGCGTCAACGCTCCTCTCTTCTCTTGTATTCATCAATGTACTTCAAATGCTTAGTATCCTTTTTGTTCCTGTTTCCAGGACTGCTGTTCGTCACTTTAATCGAGCACTGGCCGATTTTTGGTGGGGTTGGTGTGTTGTCTGGTCTCAAAAGTGGGGAACGAACGTTCATTTTCATGGGGATGAGCTTCCCATGAAAGAGAGTGTTTTGGTTGTGTGTAATCACCAAGAAATGTCGGATATTATCGCTCTTTTTTTTCTGGCCAAAGCCAAAGGCCGACTGGGTGATCTTAAATTCTATGTCAAAGACATCATCAAATACTTTCCTGGAGTCGGCTGGGGAATGTTGTTTCTGGATTGTATCTTTCTCAAACGAAACTGGACCGCAGATCGGGATAAAATTGATCGTACCTTCTCCAAAATTAACAAGTATAAGATCCCATTGTGGTTGGTTTCTTTTGTCGAGGGGACACGAGTGACTCTCCCCAAATTGAAACGAAGTCAGGAGTTTGCAGAAAAACAAGGCATCCAGCCTAACAAACACGTATTGATTCCCCGAACCAAAGGCTTTGTTGCCACGGTGAAAGGGTTGCGTGGTCATGTGGATGCTGTTTACGATGTGACGATCGCTTATGTCGATGGAGTGCCCTCCCTCTGGCAATGGTCGAAAGGCTATGTCACTGATGTTCATATTCATGTGAGGCGTTTTCCGATCGACGAAATACCCGAAGCCGATGACGATGTATCAGACTGGTTGATCGAACGATTCGCTGTTAAAGACAAGTTGCTCGACGATTACTACAAAAAAGGTACAATGCCGATGAACGAAGAGGACAAAACGGATGGGTGAATTGAGATTTGATGGCAAGGTGGCAATTGTTACAGGTGCAGGGGGTGGTCTGGGTCGCTCTCACGCGTTGTTGTTGGCTTCACGCGGAGCGAAAGTGGTTGTGAATGATCTCGGCGGGAGTTTTAAGGGAGAGGGAAGCTCCCAAAATGCTGCTGACAAGGTTGTGGATGAGATCCAATCGGCTGGAGGGGAAGCTGTCGCCAATTATGACTCTGTTGAGTTTGGAGAGAAAATCGCCAAGACCGCGATGGATGCTTATGGTCGAGTAGACATTGTGATTAACAATGCAGGGATCTTGCGTGATGTGTCCTTTCATAAGATGTCGCAAACGGACTGGGATCTGATTTACAAAGTCCATGTGCTCGGTAGCTTTTCTGTGACCCATGCTGTCTGGCCGGTGATGCGAGAGCAGGGCTTTGGCCGTGTGATTATGACCGCCTCTGCCGCCGGAATCTACGGTAACTTCGGTCAGGCGAACTACTCCATGGCGAAGCTTGGGCTTGTTGGTTTGGCAAATACGCTGGCGATTGAGGGGGCTCGACGTAATATCCATGTCAACACCATCGCACCGATTGCGGGCTCTCGCATGACCGAAACGATCTTACCGCCCGACTTACTGGCTGCGCTTCAACCCGAGTATGTCTCGTCTTTGGTGGCTGTTTTGTGTCATGAAGATTGTGAAGAGAACGGTGGCTTGTTTGAGGTGGGAGGAGGCTTTTATTCGAAGCTGCGTTTTGAGCGAACCAAAGGTAAGATGTTTCGCTTGGGTCGAGAGGTCTCTGTCGAAGATGTCTCTGAGAGTATGGACAGGATTACATCGTTCAAAAACTCGACACATCCGCATGATGTGATGTCATCGATGCAGCCCATTATGTCGAATGTGGAAGCGGGTCCTAGCAAAGGAGGGAATAAGTATATCGATGTGGATCAAGCCTTGGGGTACGAATATCCTGAAATGAAGTCAAGCTATGACGAGCGCGATCTGGCTCTTTATGCCTTGGGAGTTGGAGCTGCGACCGATCCGAACGATGACAACGATCTTCAACTTGTGTATGAGTTGCATAGTGAAGGGATGAAGGCATTGCCTACGTTTGGGGTTATTCCGGCACTTAACTCTGTGATGAAGATGGCGCAAGAAGGTATACAAGCTCCCGGCCTCAACTTTGGCCTTGACCGGCTGCTACACGGTGAACAGAAGACAACCTTATTAAGACCTCTACCGTCCAAAGCAAAGCTAACTAACAAAGCGCGTGTCAAGGAGATCTATGACAAAGGCAAGAATGCTTTGGTTGTCACCGAGATTATCACCTATGATGAACACGGTGAGGTGTTGGTTGAAAACGAGATGACAGCCTTGATACGTGGTGCCGGTGGATGGGGCGGAGACCGTGGACCTTCTGGCGAAAAACATGTGCCACCCGAGCGCGAACCCGATCAAGTGGTTGAGGAACACATACCAGCGAATCAGGCATTGCTATACCGTTTGAGTGGAGACTGGAATCCTCTTCATGCAGACCCCAGTATGGCGCAGGCTTTTGGCTTTGATAAGCCCATCCTGCATGGACTCTGTACCTATGGATTTGCCGGGCGTCATGTTGTTCAGTCCTTTGCCAAGGACCAAGACCCTCGTTACTTCAAATCCATTGAAGTACGTTTTGCAGACAGCGTATATCCTGGCGAGACATTGGTGACGGAGATGTGGAAAGAGTCCAATACAAGGGTCCTCTTTCGATGCAAGGTGAAAGAACGTGACTCGATCGTGATTTCCAATGCAGTGCTTGAATTCTATGAGGAGATCCCTCAACCCATAAAACGCAAGCCAAAGAAAGCCGCACCCACTGCAGAAGTTGCAGACACTGAAGCTTCTAAAGAAAGTGATGAGTTTACAAGTTGGGATGTTTTTGTTGGTATTCGAGACTACGTGGAACGCCATCCCGAGCTTGTTGATAAGATCGGTTTTGTCTTTTTGTTTGAGCTGACAGACCCTCACAGTTCCTGGACGATCGATGTTAAAAATGGCAAAGGTGTGGTCGGGGAAGGCACCATCGGAAAGATCGATTGTACGCTGACGTTGAAGGATGAAGATTTCCTCGCGATGACTCGCGGTGAAGCTGATCCGATGAAGCTCTTCACTACTGGAAAGCTGAAAATAGCAGGCAATGTGATGGCTTCGCAGAAGCTAGAGTTTTTACAAAACATCGATCCTGAAGAAGCAAAACAAGCCGTGAACCGGGCGAGGGCGGCGGGGCAAAGTGCCTCTGCTCCCGTATCCAAGGCACCACCCAAAGAGGCACACGCGGAGGCTATCTTCTCGAACTTGGAGAAGCGGTTGCAAGAGAAAGGCTACAGTGGAGAGAAGGGGCGGCTGCTTTTTCAGATCACAGATACAGAACAATCCTGGGTTGTTGAGCTGGATGGAAAGACATCGAGTGTTATAAGAGGCACCACAAGCGATGCTGAAACCACACTCTCCCTGGAGGATGAAGATCTCACCGCTCTTGCTCGTGG
>JALTMC010000416.1 GCA_027005175.1 Myxococcales bacterium | reverse complement strand
TTCTTACACCAAGGACTCGCTCAGTTCTCTTTGTATACCGGTCAAGATGCCCCCGCTCATGTTATGAAAGAAATCATCGTAGATGCTCTTGGAGGTTCTGAACCCATGGTTCTCTGAGAGTGGATAGGAACTCCAACAAATCTACGGAAGGCTTGGTTCGAACTATGGATTGACACAGATTCAGAATGGGGCTAGAACCCCCATTCTGAGGAAGAAAAAACCGACGAAAGTCGGCTCAATCCTTTGGTTTGCTCCGAGGGGCAAAGTGCTTTGAGTGCCCCGAAGGGGTAGTTACTAGATCCTCAGAGTGTGGGGGCAGCCCCACGAACATAAAGGAGGTTTTGCTATGCTCATTTCTTTTGTAGGCTGTCAGATCCCCGTTGTATGTGAACAACCAACGACAGATGATTGGCTATGATCTCTTATTGTTTACCGATTCAAAAGAATACCTGTGAAGAGGTGCGTCAAACGATTGATTCGTTTGTTGGTACGTATGATTTTTTTGAGGTATGGCTGGACCAACTCGTGGATCTCGATGATGCTTTTGTCAATGAGTTGGTGGAGTGGCTTGGAGAACGTTTGATCCTGTTGTTTCGTCGTCCCTGGCTTGAGCCGGTTGCGATGGCGATGCTGAAGCGACAAGAGATTATGACAAGGCTTGCAGGTTCTTTGGTTTGGTTGGACTTGGATGTTTCAACGCAGAGAGAGGAGTTGGATTGGGTGCAAGAAAAGGCACTCTTGCTTTCTTTGCTGGTGTCCTATCATAATTACGAGGAAACGCCTCCTGATGAGGTGCTGTGGGAGTATGTGGAAGAGATGTTGCATTACGATGCGAATATCGTCAAAATAGCAACGTACTGTCAAACGGAAAAGGATGCTTTGCGTTTGATGAATGTAGGGCTCTCGCTTCGAAAAAAAGGAGTGGATTGTATTGTCTTGGGTATGGGGGAGTATGGTGCGATGACTCGGGTGTTTGGGACACTTTGGTTTAACAAGATGATCTTTGCTCCTCCCTCTTTACAAGACGTCTCTGCACCAGGACAACTCTCACGTTCCTCACTGCATCAAATCATGACATTGCTTCAGAATGAAACATAGTTCTTGCTTTTACATGGTGTTGTAGAGCCAAGAACTTGGGATTGGATACTTGGAACTTAAAAGCTTGAGGAATGGATGGCAGGTAATTCTTTTGGACATACATTTCGGATCACAACGTTTGGTGAGTCTCACGGAGGCGCTGTTGGTGTGGTGGTGGATGGTTGTCCCCCTGGACTCGCATTATCAACTGAGGACATTCAGCCTGATTTGGATCGTCGGAGACCGGGGCAAAGTCGAATCACGACACCTCGCAAAGAAACGGATCAAATTCAGATCTTATCAGGGGTCTTTGAAGGTCAAACGACGGGGACTCCCATTCTTCTCTTGGCACGGAATAAGGATGCAAGGCCTGGAGACTATCATGAGTTGATGGGGCTGTATCGACCCTCTCATGCGGACTATTCGTATGAGAAGAAGTATGGAAGGCGAGACTGGCGTGGGAGTGGTCGGGCTTCTGCGAGGGAGACCTTAGCGAGAGTGGCTGCTGGAGCTATCGCCAAGAAGTTATTGCGTGAACTCGTAGGCATCGAGATCTTGAGCTATGTGGAACAAGTGGGATCGATTAAGACGTCTATACCTGACGATGAAGTGACATGGGAGGCGATTGAGTCCAACATTGTTCGATGCCCAGACCCCAACATCTCAGAGGAGATGATCTCTCTGATTGAGGAGGTTAAGGCAGAAGGGGACTCTATTGGTGGAGTGGTACGAGGTCTGATTCGTCATGTTCCTCCAGGTCTGGGTGAGCCTGTGTTTGACAAACTACATGCAGATCTCGCCAAAGCGATGACCAGCATTAATGCGGTTAAAGGATTTGAGTATGGGTCCGGCTTTGCTGGAGTCGCCTTACGTGGTAGCGAACACAACGACTCTTTTTTTCAGGATGATGCAGGTCAAGTTAGGACAAGAACCAATGATGCAGGAGGTATCTTAGGAGGCATCTCCACTGGAGAGACGATCCATTTTCGGGTGGCGTTCAAGCCTGTTGCAACGATCGCCAAAGCGCAGGAAACCATCACCAAGAAGGGGGAGGCTGTCACACTGAAGGCTTCTGGACGACACGATCCATGTGTGGTTCCACGAGCTGTTCCTATTGTGGACGCTATGGCTGCTCTCGTACTGCTCGATCATCTGATGCGACATCACGCCCAAAATCACCTCTCTCTTCCCAGCCCTCTCTAACTCATTGTGAGCCTCTATTTTTCCTATATCTGTCCCCCAAACTCTGTAAGAACTTTTCTTTAAAATACAGCTATGTCTTCTAAGTGCTTGTTTTGTGCGTTGTTGATAGAGCCAGTTTTCTCTTTTTGGGATGGGAATATTAAATTTTTCCTTTGCTTGTGCCGTTTAGTACGAAACAGACAGGTGGTGGGTATGGGGCGAAAACAGAGATCGCATGAGATCGACCCAACTCGTACAACCAAGATTGAGCAAGGTTAGATACTTTCAATGACTGATGTTGCAAACTCTTCACAACAACGTTTACGTTCTCTTTTGGAGAAGACAGTAAACCAGGAATCTCTACCCTCTATGGAGAGGATATGCTCCGCTACCCCTTGGGGAACGAGGCTCCTGCAAGATGTTGAATTACCTGAAAACCATGGGCTTTGTCCTTCTTGTGCAGAGCCTTTGCATCATGGCTTTCAGGTAATTCAGGAAAAAGAGGATCTTCGGTACTGCTCAAAGTGTCAGCTTCCTTTGGTGTTGGTTGCTGGAAAATACAGGCTCCAAAAACTCTTGGAGGAAGGGGGTTATGGAAACGTATACCTCGCCAAACACGAGCACTTACAATATTATTCACAACGTGTCGTTAAAATTCTCAAGCCTGAATATTTTGCGGATTCTTCTGCAACACAGCGATTCCTACGGGAGATTCAGATTACATCCTCTGTGTCACAGAACAACAATCATATTGTTCGGGTATACGATGACTTTGGTGAAATTCCTCATTTGGGTTTGTATTATGTGATGGAATACCTTGAGGGAAAAACCCTTAAGGAGTATCTTGAAGTTTCGGAATTTCAGAGTTCGATTGTGTTGGATATCTTTTGGCAACTTTGTGAAGCAGTGGAGGCTGCTCATCGTGCGGGAATCGTCCATCGCGATCTCAAGCCTGGTAATATCTTCTTGGTGGAGCGGACAAACTCCTCTCATTTTGTCAAGGTGATGGACTTCGGAATCGCCAAGTCAATGGATTCAAATACTTCGTCGATCACACGCAGAGGAGGGCTTCCTGGAACGCCTGCCTATATGTCTCCAGAGCAGTTTTTGGGTGGAGAGACAGATCATCGTACAGATGTGTATACTCTGGGGGTGATCTTGTATGAAATGCTCGTAGGGCGTCCACCTTTCTTTTCGTTGGATGGTGCTTCCCCCTCCATGTTGTCTCTTGCACGCTCGCATATGGAAGAGCCTCCACCTCTCCCGAGTGAGATGATGCCTGACAGAGTATTTCCTCCCATCTTAGACGATATCGTTGTTCGCTCTCTCCATAAATTGCCGGAGGAACGATTTCAGTCTGTTCGAGAGATTCTTCAACTCTTGGAAGGGTTGATGCCTTTCCGAACTTCCGTGCCTACGTCGATTCGACGTGATTTGGTTTCAAGGCGGTCTTCCATTCTAGATCTGGATCTTGAGTTGGATCTGGATCTTGAGTTGAAGTTGGCCCTCGAATCCAAACAAGTGACTCTTGAAGGGCCAGAGACGACGATAGCATCAGAGCTGCTTGGAGTTCAGGATATCCGTCTTGACAGTGGTGGGAGCTTTGGTTTCTTGGAGCAACCGAGTGATACCACGCCTGAAATTCGGAAAGTGCAAGGAAGAGAGCGAAAGAACGAAGTACAAGAAGGTATGCAAACTCAGCTTTTACCTGCGGTGCAAAAGGAGCCCACTCTTGCTATTGCAACATCTCGTGCGGTGCGTGGTAGTGTCACTCATCGTGATGTGAAAGAGATCAGGGAGTCAAGTTCCTATGTCTCCTCATCGGAGGAAACAAACACAAATTGTACAGAGCCCGACATCCTGAGGGTTTCTGATGAATCACCGATTCCCTCTGTCTTGCTACATCGTGAAAAGGGAGCTTCTGTGAAGCTTCGCAATACGGAAGAACAAGCCACTTTGGTGGAGCCACTGTTTCTTCCTGAGTACCTTGCAGAGCTTTCGGAGCAGGAACTCTCTGAGTCCTTAGGGGGAACTCATACCTTACTTTTGCTTCTGTGCTTGCTTAGTTTTTTGGTAACGACTTGGTGGATGTGGCAGTTGCTGACAGGCTAGAGTTTCTCTGGGCTTTGTGGATCGACCGTCGAGCTTTAGGGTCCGTCCAAAAATAACCGATACCGTTTGCATTTCTGCTTCATCCACCCTGGCTGCGTTACACCTCCTCGGAATAGCAAGCGATTCTCTCGTCGGAGAGGCTTGCCAGGGCGGCGAATCGAAGATCAAATCAACGACTTTCTTTTTGGACGGACCCTAACCTATGCAGGTCGAGGAAGGGGAGTCGCACGACACTGTCTTGGAGAAGTGCTTGTCTTTTGTGTTTGCCTGCTTGATGTAACGGGCTTCTAACAGTGCTTGAGTCAAAATACGCTATCATCTAGATATTGTTATGAAAAGAAATGGACATAACCATGGATTGCCTCCTTTGGTGTGCAAGTTTGCGATGACAAATGTACTGCAAGCTTGCTTCGAACCATGGATTGACACAGGTTCAGAATGGGGCTAGAACCCTCATTCTGAGGAAGAAAAATCCGACTGAAGTCGGCTCAAGCCTTTCATTTTCCCTGAAGGGTACGTTGTTCTAAGTGCCCCGAAGGGGTAGCTCAGAGAGCCTTCGAGTGGGGGGCAGCCTCACGAATATACAGGGGATTTCGCTATATCCATTTGTTTTACAGGCTGTCAGGTTCCCGTGTAAATAATCAGAAAAAGAGATAACGTATGCGTGGCTGTAGGTTTCACAGAACGGTTGCTACCTTATCTCTTCGATTCTTGAGGGAAGATTCTTTTTTAAAAAAGGTTAAACGACCTTGTGAAAATCGATTCATCGAAGGCAGAGAGGATGAAAAGTAAGATGTGGAAACCCGAGTTGCTGGCACCTGCCAAAAATCTGGAGCGATTGAAAGTGGCCGTGAAGTACGGCGCGAATGCTGTGTATGTGGGGGGGCAAAAGTATGGGTTGCGGGCTCGTGCTGATAACTTCACAGATGCTGAGATTCAAGAAGCTGTTAGGTTTGCTCATTCTAACGATGCGAAGGTCTATCTGACTCTGAATGCATTTTTGCACGATGATGATTTTGCGGGTCTGGAGGACTTCTGTCACTTTTTGGAGTCTATTGAGTTGGATGCTGTGATTGTCTCTGATTTAGGTGTACTTCGAAGAGTTCGACAGTGTTGCAATCTGGACATCCACCTCTCAACCCAAGCCTCTTGTTTAAATAGGTATGCGGCACAGTTGTGGAAGGCCCAGGGTGTTAAGCGTTTAATTGTTGGACGTGAACTGAGTGTAGCAGAGTCAGGGCACATTCGCGAACAGGCTACGATTGATGTGGAGATGTTTGTTCATGGTGCGATGTGTATGTCGTACTCGGGGCATTGTACGATCTCCAACTTTACCGCAGGTCGCGACTCGAACCGGGGAGGCTGCTCTCAATCCTGTCGATTCTCCTACCAGCTTGAACAAGGTCAGCCAGCTTCTCTTCCCACAGCCAAGAGTATGCGAGCCAAGGCCGAGAATGCTTCCGTGACCCCCTTTATGTCCTCCAAAGATCTATCGGGTCTCGAACAAATCGGATTGTTTTTTCAGCATCGTATCTGCTCTCTTAAAATAGAAGGCCGGATGAAGTCTTCTTTTTATGTTGCGACAACTTGTAAGATCTATCGACGCTTGATTGATGCCTATGCTGCTGGTGAATGGGATGATTCCCTGCTCCAAGATGCACAGGAAGAACTCCTTGCCATACCACATCGTGATTACTTTTCGGGCTCTTTGGAGCAACCTGCTGGTCCAGACTCAGTGTACTCCCAAAGTCAGGGGAACAATACTGGCACACGAAAGTATCTTGGAATTGTGCTTGACACCACACCCGATCGTATCGTCGTGCGTCTTACCGCTCCTCTCTCGGTTGGAGATCATATTGAAATCGTTCCCTTTGCAAAAGCCCCCATTTCTTGGAAGGTGGACAAGCTCTTTTCTGTACGTAAGGAACCTTTGACTTCCATCCGGCAAGATGGCGTTGTGTGCCTTCCTCGCACAGAAAAACTACAATGCGTTGACAAACTCAATGTTGTGCGAGCGCAACCTTGATATGAACGTCTCAACCTTTGTGACCAGCCTCGATGATATTATGCGGTGTGCAGAGATTCCACAGCTACATGAGGTCTTGTTGGAGCCTGCGATTCTTGCGAGAGAAGGACGCCTCTCGAAAGAACAAGTCTATGAGCTTGCGGATGCTGCGAGAACACAGGGGCTTCGACCTGTGCTCGTCTGGGACATCCTATTGCCTGAGCGAGTTTGGGGGGAGCTTTCTTCTGTGTTGGAAGCCTGGGACTGGTCATTGTTTGACGCTGTACGAGTCAATGATATCGGTGCAGCTCAGTGGCTTATGACGTTTCACCCCAAGCTTCCTCTACAGTTGAATGTGGAGACTGGAAATCACAACAAGGGTGCTTTGCTTGGATGGTGTGAGATCTTCTCTCCGTCCTTGGAACGATTGATCCTATCCATCGAATTACCGGAAGACAAGCTGATGGAGTATTGTCGAGAGCTTCCTGTCCCTTGTGAACTTCTCGGAGCAGGTCGTATCCTTCTGTTTTACTCTCCTCGCTCCTTGTTGGCACAACATCTCTCACCTGAAGGTTCGGGTGCTTCTAAAGGTGAGGCTCCTCGGTGGGAGGCTGTTTCTGCGTCGGAGAATTCAAACTTTAAACCCATGCCAGTGGTTGAGACAATGCATGGGACCTTTTTGTTTTTGGACAAAGATCAGTTTATCCTTGACCGGCTGTCTTCACTCTTGAAGGCGGGCCTCTTTATGGTTCGGCTGGATCTTCGTCATTTGAGTCACGGCTCTGACTCTGCCCAGAATGTGGACACCATTGTTGAGTGCACTCTCTCCAATCCAGCGATGTTGCGGAAGGAGTGGCCGAGGCCCACAAGGGCTCCCTTCTTTCGGACCAACAATACTACCGGGCAGTTCTCGCGAATGAAAGCGAGTCACCACGCTTATCGTGATGTGCACACCCTGGCCGAGATCCTGTTTAGCGAAAAGCGTCAGTATATGGTGGTGGTGGCATTGCGACCCTTCAAAACAAGTGAGGTCAGGGCCATGATGCTGCCCTCTGGAGAGGAGTTTCTCTTGCCGGAGCCACTGGTCTTTCAAACGCTGGATGGTGCTCCTTGTGAGTCAGCAGCCACGGAGCAGATCTTGGTCGTTGCTTGGACAAAGAAAGCCTGCTCTGGGGCTTTCTTGCGGAGCGAAAATCTTGGCTAGACCGTATTTTCAGTTCAAGCAGTTTCTCGTCTTCCACGATCGATGTGCTATGAAGGTTGGGACCGATGGTGTGTTGCTTGGTGCCTGGGTTGATACTACCAACTTGAACTCCGTCTTGGATATCGGTACAGGTTGTGGATTACTCGCCTTAATGCTGGCCCAACGTTCGGAAGCTAGAGTTGATGCTGTTGAGATGAACGAGTCGGCAGCAGAACAAGCGAATGAAAATATTGCTCGCTCTCCTTGGGCCACACGCATCGACATTCACCACACCACTGTGCAGGAGTTTGGCCTCCGAACTTCTCGGCGATATGATCTTCTGATTGCGAACCCTCCTTACTTTTCAGACTCTTTCAAAGCAGAAGGTGTGGCACGCAATCAGGCACGACACAGCGACACCCTTTCACCCACCGATCTTCTAGCTGCGGCTGCTGCGTTGCTGTTGCCCTCAGGTCGGTTCGCTTTGATTTACCCCACAGGGCAGGCAGAGTCTCTTCTTGAACAGGCTCTCGCAGAGGGTTGGTTCTGTCGAAGGAAGTTATTAGTACACCCTCGATCTGATAAGCCTGTTCATCGCATCTTACTAGAGCTTACGCGAGAACCAACAACGTGTGTCGAAGCGACTCTTGTCATCGAAACAGAAAAAAGACATGAGTATACCGCAGAGTATGCCGCCTTAACCAAAGACTTTTATCTGCGGTTTTAAAAGACCTTGGAATTTGTGTGCGAGCCCAATCGGAACTCGCACATGAGTCCCCACGGAACACGGAACATCTGACCATGCCTGATAGACCCTCAACCCAATTGTATCTCAGCTCAGAAAAAGACGAGCTTTTTGAAAAAGGCCCCTGGCCCAAGCCCTTTGTTTTTAACGAAGAGGTGGTGCGAGTGTTTGACAATATGGTCTCTCGCTCTGTACCGTTGTATCACGAGGTTGTGGCATGCGCGGCACATTGGGCATTGGCTTATCATCAGGAAGGTTCACGGATCATCGATGTTGGTTGCTCCACGGGAACCTTCTTAGAGTTGTTGGGGCGGTTCTTGCGTAAACCTGCCATTCTTGTTGGGATTGATAATTCAGCCCCAATGATTGAAAAGGCAAGAGAGAAGCTGGCTAGCCTGACTGCTGTGCATGAGGTCGAGCTGTATTGTGAGAGTGCAGTGGAGTCGTCTTTTGCCAACAGCAGCGTTGTGGTGATGAACTATACGTTGCAGTTTCTTCCGCTACACCAACGACGAGAGTTACTTCAAGCTGTCTTTGACGGATTGGTTCCAGGTGGCTTGTTATTCTTGAGTGAGAAGGTCAAGTCACCATGTCCTCAGTTTCAAGAAACTGTGACTCTGCATTACGAAGCGTTTAAAGAACATAACGGTTATGCACGGACTGAGATCGAACGGAAGAAAGAAGCTTTGGAGAATGTCTTGGTTCCTCTTACTTCGGCACAGCAGTCTCAAATCCTCATCGATTGTGGCTTTGCACATGTGGATACGTTAATGAAATTGCATAACTTTACCTCTTTTGTTGCTTTGAAAAGTAGTAAATCCAAGGAGGAGTAACGTATGTGGAGGGAGGATCTTGGATTTGTCGCTCCTGATATCTTGTCACGCTACGACGTACCCCTTTGTCGCGATGAGATTCAACAGATCCGTAAAGACAGAGCGGTTCGATTGTGGGAAGACCGGGTTCAACCTTACCGAGAGGCTGTTCTATCCGTGATGGACCTCTCCTCCTCTTGGTCTGATACTTCAGGTGATAGAGTGACTGTGGGCCAGAGAGATGACCTCTCTCCCGAACAGTATGACCGACTCCTGAGAGCTTTGGAGGTCTTTCGACCTTGGAAGAAGGGCCCTTTTTCACTGTTTGGTATTGAGATCGATGCAGAGTGGCGCTCCGATTTAAAGTGGTCTCGAATTCAGCCTCATATCCAGCCGCTCTCTGGGCGTAGAGTGGCTGACATCGGTTGTCATAATGGGTACTTTATGTTTCGAATGGCAGACCAACAGCCCGACTGTGTCGTGGGGTTTGAGCCTTTTGCAAAACACTTTTGGAACTTTCAGTTGATTCAGAATCTTGTGCAAATGGAGTCTCTTTCGTTTGAGTTGTTGGGTGTCGAACACATCAACTTCTATCCCAAATTTTTCGACACCATCTTTTGTTTGGGGATCTTGTATCATCATACAGATCCTGTTGGCTTGTTGCGAAAGCTGAGATCCGCGTTGGCACCCGGCGGTGAAATTGTGATTGATTGCCAGGGGATTGCTGGAGAGTTGCCTGTCTCTCTCTCTCCGCGAGGACGATACGCAAAGGCCCGTGGTATCTGGTTTTTGCCCACTCGGTCTTGTTTAGAACACTGGATGGCGAGAGCTGGGTTTCAGAATCTCCGATGTTTCTTTAGCGAGCCCTTGTCGGTCGAGGAACAGCGCCGTACGGCCTGGGCTGATATCGATAGTTTGCAAGAGTTCCTAGACCCTACAGACTTAGAAAAAACGATAGAGGGTTACCCCGCCCCATGGCGACATTATATTGTCGCAGCGCGAGGTTAATCGCCATGCTTCACGAACGTTCTGTTGCAGCTTGCCACATGGATTTCGCCATGTTTCACGAACGCTCTGTTACAGCTTGCCACATGGATTTCGCCATGTTTCACGAACGCTCTGTTACAGCTTGCCACATGGATTTCGCCATGCTTCAAAGGTGAGGCTATATGTTTGTGGGTCTTGATGGAACAAGCTTTCAATGATACAAGGGGACGTGCTGTTTGACTTTTTTTGATGGGGATGGATGTATGAATGATTCTATGTTTTCGCTTCTATGGACTTTCGTATGGCTCTGTAGCATGGGTTTTCTTGTGCTGTCTTGTGGTGATCCTATCATAAACAACAACACAAGCGGGAACCGAAACAATCAAGCCAATGCGAATCAAAACACAACAGCTACTACAAACAACAACAACACAAGTGGGAACCGAAACAATCAAGCCAACGCGAATCAAAACGCGAATCAAAACGTGAACAATTCGAATACCAATTCGAATACCAATTCGAATACCAATGGCAATTCGAATTCGAACACGAATGGCACTTCAAAGACAACGTATCACAAGGATGTCCGTGCTATCCTTGTCAAGAGCTGTGAGGGTTGTCATTACAAGGATGGTGTTGGTCCGTTTCCTCTCACCACCTACCAAGAGACAAAGGCATTTTCTTCCCTCATTAAGAAGGCGGTACAGTCACGTATTATGCCTCCTTATCCAGCGGATAGTAATTGTCAGGAGTATCGTCACAATCCATCACTTTCACAAAAAGAGATAGATACGATCAGTAGGTGGGTGGATGAAGGGAATGTGGAAGGAAGCCCGGCAGACTACAAAAAACCGGATAATCTGGCAAGAAATATCGGTTTGTCTCGTGTTGATATGACATTGACCATGCCAACTGCGTATACGCCGGCAGTCAAAGATGGTAATGGCAAACCCATCACGGATGATTACCGCTGTTTTGTGATCCCTTGGACCAAAAAAGAGGATGTGTATGTCAGCGGCTTTCAGATTAAAGCAGGTAACGCTGCGCTGGTTCACCATGTCATTGCTTATGTGAGTTCTTCTAAAAATGCCGAGAAGTTTAAGGAACTGGATAGGAAAGAGGCTGGTCCAGGGTATCGGTGTTTTGGTGGTCCTCGTGGAAGTGCCCAATGGCTTGGCGTGTGGGCTCCAGGGAAGCCGGGTGGTGATTATCCAAAAGGTACGGGGATCTTGGTTCGCCCCGGATCTGTCGTCATTATCCAGATGCATTACAACACATTGCAGAAAAAAACAGGTCCCGATCAAACCTCCGTTCAACTGAAAATAGACAAGAAAGTAGAGCGACAGGCTTTCTTTGCCCCTATCGCCAGCACAGGATGGAAGATCCCGAAGGGAATGAAAAACTACAAGCACAACAAAGTTATGAAGAACCCTGCTCCTGTTCCTCTGACGATTCATTCTGTGATGTTTCATATGCATTTGCTTGGAACATCAGGTGGATTGACTCTGCACAAAGCTGACGGAAGCAAAACCTGTTTGTTAAATATCCCCAAGTGGGACTTTGACTGGCAGTTTGCTTACGATCTCAAGAAGCCTATTCTCGCTCTTCCTACGGATAAGATCGGCATACAATGTGTTTGGGATAACTCCGCAGAAAACCAGGCTGTTGTTAATGGTAAGCGGCTGAAACCCCGAGATGTTACATGGGGTGATGGAAGCACCGATGAGATGTGTCTTGGGGTACTCTACGTCACACCGTAGAAATCGCTTCGTGCGCTTGGTGTCCTGTCTTGGGACTTTTTACGTCATTCCGTAGAGAGCGCTTTGTACGCTTGGTGTCCTGTCTTGGGACTTTCTACGTCACACCGTGGAAGTCGCTTCTTGCGCTTGTTTTTTTCTTTGTTGAGTCCGTGTGCTTGAATCTCCTGTTCTGTGGGTCACATTGTAGGAGTGGGTTCATCATGATGTGGGGGAAATGTGTATCTCTGCTTCGAACAAAGATAGGGAAGAGTTTGTTGGCTTTGATTTTTTGGGGACGGTGAGCGGTGATGGGTCAGAGCCGCTTGAAGCGGATCTTGCTGCGTTGGTGGAAGCGACTTTGGTGGCGAACCCTGTTGTTGGGTTTGTCGGTGCTGGGGTTTGTGGTGGTGGTGTGGCCATCGATACAGTGGTTTCGCCTGCCCTCGCTCGATTTAAAAGTGTTGGTTGTCAACTATACGATGCCTTATCGTGAAGACCGCACACATCGTGGTCTGTTTTGGTTGTTGGGGCGGATGAAGGTTAAGCCTCCACCGCGTCAGTCAAGCTGGAACAGTGTGCGAGATTATATTGGCTATCGTCCGGGCCGTCACCCACGCTTTGCAGAGCGTCTGTCGGATCGCAAACATCCGAGGCCAGACCTCTTGTATGTCACTGACACATACGGGGTCTATCGAGATGATCTCAAAGAGGAATGGCGGAGACTGTATATCGACAGAAGCCCGCTTGTCTTTGGGGGCTTGTCGATGAAAGACACTCATTTGATCCAACGTTGGGTTGCAGGAGGGACTCATCTCTTTCTTGAATTTAACTCGATGTGCTCTCCCACAGGCTCAAAATCGAGACGGGCTCTTCAAGCGATGGTCGGGGTGTCTTGGACCTCCTGGATCGGTCGCGTCTTTCCCAACCCCAATGACTCTCTGGTCGCTCCGCGTTGGCTCAAACGTGATTTTGAAAAGCAATACCCAAAGCGTACGTTTCCTTCCTTACCGACACTTTTCTTGTTTCATGATAAAGGGAAAATACTCTATGTTTCGGATCGCAATCTCAAAAAGATTGTGCCCCGTATTCTTCTCACTCCCCTGGGGAAAAAACGGTTTTCCAAGGCATTTTCAGGATTGTCTTACTCCTACTGGTTTGCGCTGACTCGCTTGCTTCCGAAGCAGCGTGCTCACGTCTATGCCACGCTCCAATTGCCTCGTCACTCTGGGTTTGCACAGATCCTTGAAAGGAATCACCTCTCTGTTGTAGGACCGGTTTTTACAGAGCGGCGATGTGCTCGTCGGAGCCGGTGCTTTTATATGGCAGCCGATCTTTCAGGTGTGGGCTTTGATGTGGGAGGTTTTCGCCGCACCGACGCATTAATGTGGCGGCAACTCACCACACCTCAGTTTACCCACAATAAGATGGCTTCCTTTTGGCTCTTCTATGTTCCGGTGATGATGGCTCTGCTTCCAGAGCTTCTTCCACCTCGTCAATAAGGATGATTGCTGAAGGCGAAACGAAGGAGAGGACGAGCAAATGCGAGGAAGATGAAGCAAGCATGACACTTCGTCTCGACGCGAGGAAGATGGAGCAAGCATAAGGCATCGTCTCGATGCGAGGAAGATGAAGTAAGCATGACGTTCCATATGCCGAACTTTGCGAGTTGCAGCCCAGCGTTTCGTGAATCATTTGGGCTAGCGGGAACTCGGAATTTTTGCAGCCTGAATGGCTTGTTTGTTGAGGGAGAGTTGCTTAAAATAATTGGACGCTCGATCGTCTGGAAATTGCTTCAGGACATTCTGGAAGGCCCGAGCAGCTTCTCGAAAATCTTCGGTCATAAAGTGCTGAATACCTGTTTCAAAATCATCTTTTGTTTTGAGCTTTTGTTCAAACAACGCAGAAGGATCTGCATCAAAAATTTCATAAATGAGCACAGAGCTTCCTCGGCCGCGAACAAAGGCTTTACCGAGAGCGCGAAAGTGGTACCGTGTGGGGTCTTTCAGATTTTCGATCACAGAGTGCGAGACGATATAAGATACACCGTATCGTTTGGTGAGGCCTTCGAGGCGGGCAGCGAGGTTGACGGCGTCCGAGAGAACGTCTCCTTGCATTCGTCCTGAGTCTCCAACCATCCCCAACATCATGGGGCCGTAGTTGATGCCAATCCCTATCTCTAACGGAGCATAATCGCCTTCTTTGCGGTCTATATTGTAGTGCTGTACCATGCGAAGCTTTTCAATGCCTGCGTCAACGGTGTCTTCGACAGACTGTGGAAAGACTGCCATCATTCCATCACCAAGATATTTGATGATAAAGCCTTTGTGCTCCCGGATAATCGGGCTGATTCGATTGAGGTAGGAGTTTACGAAAGAAAAATTTTCACTGGGAGTCATTGTCTCAGAGATTCTTGTAAATCCGCGAATGTCAGAGAACATCACCGCCATTTCAGTTTTGACGTTATCCCCCAAAGATACTTCGGTGATGCTGTCTTTTTGTAAGAGTGCCAGTAAATCGAAGGGGACAAATCTTTCGGACGCTTGCGTGAGGGCTTTTTGTTGCGCCAAGGACTCACGTAACTCTCTGAGCAATAGGTCGTTTCGGACTTCCAGATCATAGGTTTCCAGGGCTCGATGAACTGTTGAGAGCAGATCATGGCGATCAAAGGGCTTGAGGATGAACTTGTAGATCTGGCCTTTGTTGATGGAGTCTATAATGGCGTTGACATCCGAAAATCCAGTCAATAAGATTCGTTTTGCTTTGGGGATGAGTTTGAGAGATTCACAAAAAAACTCAACTCCACTCATTCGAGGCATTCGCTGGTCACTAATGATGAGGTGGATCTCTTGGCTGTTTCTGTTTCCCTGGATAAAATCCAAGGCTTCTTGTCCGTCATTGGCTGTTAGGATGTTGTATTGATCGGAGAGCAGATCTCGTAAGGTTGATACGTTGTGAATCTCATCATCAACAAGCAATATCGTATGTTTTTTTTCTTTACTTTCTTCTTTACGAGCCAGCGCCTTTTGTAAAGCAGCCGTGCTAAATAATTTCATCCCGAGCCTCGTGTTTCTAGCAAACAGATAAGATATCTTGGGAGACAAATGTGAGCCGTGATCCTTGTTGGAATGTCACATGTATACACGAAACAAGCCCAAGACACAATCTGGAAACATCTCTCTCAGCGTTCACGTATTTTTTGGAAGGTATCCAAAAAGAAGATGGCTTTGAAGTGTGTTGCGTGTTTCACAAAAAACAAACCCAGGAAGCATGGGGTATATTGTTGGTCCTCACCCTCTTTATGACCCCTCGCACTCAAGTACGAGGCTGGAAAGCAGGAGGAGATATAGCCTGGGTATAAGCCCACAAGGCTGGGCTAGACTCTGTGGTATCATCAACACCATCAATGTGTTCCCTGCATTACATCAACGTGTTTTCCAATGTTAGAACCTTCAGGTAAAATACGCGAACACTGGGGTATCTCCTGAAGGCATTTTGATGACAGTCTTTCTCGATAGTCTATTTTGATAGTTTGTAGAACCACTCTTCTTGGGCTTGGAGCAATGAATGTGCCCATGTTTCGGCTGCCTCTATAGGGGTTCGTTGGACCTCGTTTGAGAAGTCTAAAATCGAATGAGGCCAGGGAATCTCTTGATGGAGAAGGGGAGACTCCAGCTCCAACTTCTCCGGATTCAGTGTGTGCAGTGTTGCGTTCGCTTCCTGACGTGCTTGTTTGGAAGGTAGATTGTCGTGGACAAAGGCTGTCAGGTAGGCGTGTGCATAATGCCATGCTTTGGCAGAGTGAGAGTGAGGATGTTGAAATGTATAGCATGCTACAGCAAGTCGATACGCCTCACCATCACCGAGATACTTGATACCCAAGAGGTCATCAAATAACTCATGACATTGCTTCATTCCCTTTGGGGCAGCACCACATTCTTTGCAATGGAGTTCTTTAAACATGTAATCTCTCTCTTTGCCATCAGTGCCTGGATTCGCTCTCGGGATAGAGTGTCTGTTTTGTAATATTCTTCTTTCATCGATTTCTCTTACGAGGGCTTGTCGGTACAGAGAGACGACACCGAAATGGTGTTCGCTTACCCCGTGAGCTGTAAAAAACATCATAACATGATTGTTTGAGAGTTTGTATCACGTCATGATTGGGGACATAGCTATCACTCCTTCCTCGTAGTTTCTCAACACAAAACCCAGGTGTTTCCTAAGCGAGTTTTGATTCAGGACTTCTGAAAAACTACATCTGGATCTTGTTGCTGTTGCTTGTGCCAACAGGATTTTCTTTGGTGGTCTTTTCGTGTTTGACAGCCGAGCAGCGGATCGTTAATGTGGGAATGAAGTTGGAGCTTTGAGTGCATACGGAGGAGTCCATGTCAGTTACGGCAAAGCAGCCTTTCTATACCCCTGAAGAATACTTGTTATTGGAACGACAGGCCACCTGCAAAAGCGAGTTAATTAATGGTTCTATTGTCGCCATGACAGGAGTTAGCCGAGCACACAATTTAATCGCTGGCAATATCTTCAGTGAAATTCATACTCAACTCAAGGGGCGAGTTTGCGAAGTCTATAGGAATGACATGCGAGTTGCTGTGAACCCTACAGGACTCTACACCTATCCGGATGTTGTGGTTGCCTGTGGAGAGATCCAATTTGATGATGAATACAGCGACACCTTACTTACCCCTTCGCTGATTGTGGAAGTTCTTTCGCCTTCCACTGAAGCTTATGATCGGGGAGATAAGTTCGCTCATTACCGTCGTCTGCAATCTTTGCAAGAGTATGTGCTAGTTTCCCAGACCCAAGCTCTCATCGAATGTTACACACGGCAGGGAGAGCAGTGGCTTCTTACAGAGGTGACAGCATTGGAAGACACTATGGAGTTGGCTTCCATCTCCTGTATATTGTCTCTGGCTGAAGTATACGACAAAGTACCTTTGGCATGAGTTCTTGGGGTAGCGATTTCTCTTTTGGGCGAATTGGACAGACACATAGAGGGGGACAGACACATGTTTATCCGATGGTATGAGATCGTTTTTGTGTTGTGGGGGGGGAACCTATGTGTTTGCCTGGTGGTTGGGTAGGGGGGAACCGATGTGTTCGCCCG
>JALTMC010000415.1:2586-4839 GCA_027005175.1 Myxococcales bacterium | reverse complement strand
AACAGAAGACACCTGTTTGGAAGCATTGAACAACTCATCAAATCAAGCAAGCGCAATAAGAAAAAGTTTGCCGTGTTGTATATGGATCTCGACGGATTCAAAGACGTAAACGACAAACATAGTCATGCATTTGGAGATGAACTGCTCAAACAATCATCAAAACGGGTGAGAGATTTCATCAGAGAAAGTGATCTCTTTGCTCGACTTGGTGGAGATGAATTTATCATCATAGCTGAGGATATAGATGAGACAAACGGGCTCAGGACGTTTGGCCAAAAGATTATAGATTGTATCTCCCAACCTTACTGTATTGAGAATGTAAAAGTAACGATTGGTAGCAGTATTGGAATTAGTATTTACCCAGACCACGCAGAAAACACAGACCATCTTTTACTCTGTGCAGATAAAGCACTCTACGCTGCGAAGCAGCAACGTGGACAAGTTATGTTTTATCATAGCTCTCACGATGGAATAAGCGCGGTCAATCGCAAGAATCAAACTTCTTCTGATTGACCGAGTTCACCAAGTGTTTGGATTGGCCGAACAGACTTACCCTGGACACCTCAGCAGATAGAAGCTCACGTCAAACTATGTGTGTTATCATCCTCTGATGAAGAGAGTGGCCGAACTCAAATGTGAGCGTCTTTGGGCTCACATACGTGAACCTACCTCTGTTGAGCCTTCAGGCGACCCAGTTTCGGACAAAATATTTTTATTTCTACCAGCAAAATGAACTCTATGTTCCCAAAGAATAGAGCTTTGGTAAGATGGAGTCAGGCCAGCAATCACATAAGCATCCTGTATCAGAAGGATATAGAAAGCGTTGCCATAACCGTTGTCAATGAGTAAAGAGGGATTTGAGAAGAGGTGAGCTGCTTTTGAATCTCTTTGAAGCAGGGGACAACCGGGTTTGATAGCCTTACTTCGAAGCAGGGGGTTGAGACCGTTTCAGAATGCAAATCCCTGCAAAGAAGATGGACCTTTGAGATTCTTTGAAAGAGAGGGTGGCCCGGGTCTAAGAGCCTTGATTCTGGCATCGGAGGGTGCTGCACGTCCGCCGCCAAGGCAAGGAGCGGAGCCACTATAAGAAGCATAGAGCAACAACATGTTGGAACGCTCCACCTCACCTGAAGCTGCGTTGACATTACCACATTGAATAAAGGTGCGTGCCTTACCTCGACAGGTAAGATCGGACTCGGCAGCGATCGCAAAGTTGGCGCGAGTACCAGTGTTGGCACTTTGGTAAGTGTAGCGAAAATAGTGTGCCTTGTTGATCCCAAACTTAAGCGACTTCCAGGGCTGATTGTCCCACTGAGCAGAATTCACTTTGTACTGTGGGGAGCCGTTCGCACACAGAGATGCTTTAGGGAGCGTGCTTGTGTCAAGCCTACCCGGTACAGAGTTTGGACTTCCCTGAAAAGGAAAGTGAGCCGCAAGAGGAGTGCCACCTTTATCTGCATGTGGACTGCCATACCAGGAGACTGCACCGTTGGCGATAGCCTTTACATTAAGCGGGGCCTCCGACGTTTTGGACTTGTAGATAAACTTCTGAAATGCAGGAATCGCCACCG
Source organism: Myxococcales bacterium (assembly GCA_027005175.1). Taxonomy (GTDB): domain Bacteria; phylum Myxococcota_C; class UBA6777; order UBA6777; family UBA6777; genus M3003. The sequence continues at coordinate 3,268 of JALTMC010000415.1, read as the reverse complement.
CAGAAAGAGTCCCCAAAATAACCACAACAACCATCATCTCAACCAGTGTGAACCCCGATTGCTGCTTCTTCTGTTTTGTTAATCCTGGCACATTCATACTCTCAAACCTCTTTTCAATTCGGCGTGTCGATTCACGCTTACACAGACACGAACCCCAGATCCAAACGGACACTGTTCCAGACACCTGCAACACAAATTCTTACAAGATCATTAAATAGCAGACAACGCTTCCACAGAAAATCCCCTCCGAGAAAGAGGTGTTTTTTCAAAAATGCTCAAACGAGAAAGAGGAGACATGCCTCAAGGTACTTGATTCCTTAGTTATATCAGAGAGTCATAAAATGTCAACGATATTTTTGAAGGGGAGAAAAAAAGACAAGAAAGCACCGGGACATCCGACATTTCTTTTGTATGCAGGGACAAGCACACCTAGCGTCACAGAGATCAACGGTGTGAAGCACGGCATAGAACCCCCCCGAAAAGAAGAGCTTCCCTATCGCTGGGCTTCTCGTGAGTATCATCGTAAAAAAAGATCGGGCTTAACAAACGGCGAAAAGACCTCTACAATGCAAGAGCTTCAACTTGGGCTGTGGTATGCAAGAAAGTTGGTATCAGCCCCACAAGTCTCAACAGAGACTTAGCACGTATCCTTAAAACGAAAAAAAATGAATGATGGATTGAG
>JALTMC010000415.1:541-2576 GCA_027005175.1 Myxococcales bacterium | reverse complement strand
ATACTATGTCAGGAGGCTCTACCATGAAGACACAACCTCTCTATTCTTTTGGTTTCATCGTATTTGTATTCTTTGTTCTTGTAAGTTCATGTACAAACCAACCAACACAGAGCCAGGAGAAAGTACAAGAAACCACCACCAACTCCGAAACCACCACCAACTCCGAAGCCACCATCGAAAAGCAAGCAGAAAAGGTTGTAGAAAAAGGGACAGACACGGCCATAAATCAGGAGGTATTGCCGGACGCAAGAACAGCTCCGGAAGAGCCAGTGGATGCCATAACTTCAGACAAACGTGAGCCCACAACAGAGATAGTGCCAGACAAAAAGCCAACTCCAGACACTGCGGAAGGTGCAAGCACACAAGACACAAAGCCCACTGACACAAAGCCCACTGACACAAAGCCCACTGACACAAGCCCTACCGATAAGGATCCAGGGACTTGTCCACCGGGAACTTGTAGGATGAGTTCGGGAAGGCCCTGTGAAAAGCCAACGGGGCAACTTGGCAATGGGTGTTGCAAGTGTGAAGGAAGCCGGTGCACACAGTTTTGTCGATGCAACGCCCCCAACACACTGATAGCGACACCACGAGGCCATCGCCCCATCGCTTCTCTTCACAAAGGGGACCTTGTGTACAGCGTCCATCACAAGCAGATCACAGCCGTACCCATTCGTCAAGCGATCCGCGTGGCAGCCCCCAACCACTTTGTAGCCCAAGTCCACTTAGCAGATGGCACTCGATTCTCTATCAGCCCAGGTCACCCTACCGCCGATGGTCGAAGCTTTGCAGAACTTCGACCAGGCGATAACCTCGATGGTGTCCGAATCCAAGCGATGAAAATAGTACCCTACCCTTACCGTTTTACCTACGACATCTTACCTGCCTCAGACACAGGCGTTTACTTCGTTGGTAGCGTACCCATCGGCAGCACCTTATCGAGATTCGGCTTGTCTCTTCATCGCTCTCCTCCCTTCGACAAAAAAAGAAAAAGATAGTACTGAGGATGCGCTCTCCATAGCCGTGTTAGGATGGTCTTCCCGTTCGTGAACAACGATCCAGTTCTTCAACAAAGAGAAATCAAATCATGACCAAGCCTTTTTCAACGTTGCCTTTACCCTCCAACATGTTGGAGAACCTGGATTCTCTTGGTTATGAGACCATGACTCCCATTCAAGAGCATAGCCTCCCTGCCTTATTGGAGGGAAAGGATGTTATCGCTCAGGCCAAAACTGGAAGCGGCAAGACGGTTGCCTTTGGTCTCTCTTTGCTCCACCGATTGCAGGTTTCTCGTTTTCGAGTCCAAACCCTGGTCTTGTGTCCAACCAGAGAGCTGGCCCAACAGGTAGGAAAAGAGATCCGCCGTTTGGCTCGGTTGACTCATAATGTCAAAGTGCTGACTCTTTGTGGAGGAATGCCTTTTGGGCCTCAAATCGGCTCCTTGGAGCATGGTGCACACATTGTCGTAGGGACACCGGGACGCATACTCCATCACCTCAACAAAAGAACCCTCTCTTTGCGAGACCTCTACTCCCTTGTCCTCGACGAAGCTGATCGTATGCTCGACATGGGCTTTGAAGAAGAACTCGATTCGATTCTAGAATTTTGCCCTTCCGAAAAACAAACTCTACTCTTCTCTGCGACCTACCCAGATCACATCCGAAAGCTCAGCCAAGAGCTACAAAAGAACCCGGTGGAAGTTAGTGTTGAGAGCGACCAACAACACGAGGACATCGAACAGATCCTATACAAAGTAGAAGACGACAAAGAAAAAGTGGAGATGGTTGAAACGATCTTATCTCATCATCGACCTTCTTCCTGTCTGATCTTTTGCAGGACCAAGCTAGGCTCCGATGAACTCGCAGAAGCACTCTGGAACAAAGGCTTCACGGCCTTGGCCATTCATGGAGACCTGGAGCAAAGAGAACGCACAGAAGTACTGGTTCGCTTCTCCAACAAAAGTTGCTCTGTCCTTGTGGCAACTGATGTTACAGCCCGGGGATTGGATATCAAGGATCTGGAGATGGTATTGACC
>JALTMC010000415.1:0-531 GCA_027005175.1 Myxococcales bacterium | reverse complement strand
ATTGACCTTCGACTTACCACGAGACCCAGAAGTCCATGTCCACCGAATTGGCCGCACAGGACGAGCAGGAAAAAAGGGGCTCGCCATCAGTCTAGCAGGCCCCAAGGACCGACGAAAGATACGCTCCATCGAATCGTTCCTCGAACGTAAGTTGCCCCGTGGAGAGATCGAAGCACTCACCCATCGAGAAGAAGGACCTTTGCCACCAGAGATGGTGACTCTCTGCCTCGACGGAGGAAGAAAAAGGAAAGTACGACCGGGAGACATCCTTGGAGCATTGACCAAAGATGCAGGGCTTCCCGGAGACAAAGTGGGAAAGATCGATATATTCGACCACATATCCTACATCGCAGTGCACTACACAATCGCCAGCCAAGCCTTAGAACAACTGAGACATGGAAAAGTCAAAGGACGACAATTTAAAGTTCGTCAGATGTAACAAGCCCCTCACGAATGGCACAACGAGCACCTGAGAATGAATTCTCAGGCTGACGGTTTGAACGATATTGAAAAGGGAGAAGTCCCTACCGA
>JALTMC010000414.1 GCA_027005175.1 Myxococcales bacterium | reverse complement strand
TCTATGACATATCCTATATAGATGGGTGGCTCTTTGAGGCACGATCTTACTTTTGACTCTGTTTTGGTAGGGTCATAACAATCACATTAAGTTTGAGGGATGCGACGATGAAAGGTGGAATGCAGAATTTGATGAAGCAGGCTCAACAGATGCAACGCAAAATGGCAAAGTTGCAAGAAGAGTTGGCTGGCCTGGAAGTGGAAGCGACTGTCGGTGGTGGCATGGTGAAGGCTGTAGTCAACGGTCAGAAGCGTGTTGTTGGTATCAATATTGATCCAGAAGTGGTCGATCCTGAGGATATTGAAATGCTTCAAGACCTTGTGGTCGCCGCTGTGAATGAGGGCCTTCGTATGGCCGAAGAAAAGCATCAAGAAGAGATGGGTAAGATTGTTCCAGCAGGCATGATGGGCGGCCTGGGTGGGATGTTTTAATGAGTCGAGGGTGGAGTGTCGCACAAGCAAAGTTATGGAATCGTGAGGTATGAGTACGGATCCGATTCAACATCTGATCCGGTTGCTCTGTCGATTGCCGGGTGTTGGGGAGAAGTCCGCAACACGGATGGTTTTCTCTTTGCTTCGTGGGGAGCGGGACTTTGCGGACCAATTGTCTGTAGCCATTCGTGAGCTGAGTGAGCGCATCCGACTGTGCACAATCTGTTGTAACTTAACAGAGTCTGAGCCTTGTTTGATCTGCTCCAACCCCAAGCGAAACCACGGTGTGATCTGCGTCGTTGAACAAGTTCCAGACTTATTGGCGATTGAGCGAACCCGAGAGTATCAGGGGGTCTATCATGTGTTGCATGGTGCGTTGGCTCCTCTGGAAGGGATCTCTCCTGATCAGCTTCGGGTGCAAGAGCTGTTGCAACGACTTCCTGCGACTCACGTTTCCATTGAAGAGATCATCGTGGCGACCAATCCAACAGTGGAAGGGGAGTCAACCGCCCTTTACCTTCAGAAGATCCTTGCACCTTTGGGAGTCTCCGTCAGTCGCATCGCATCGGGGATTCCGATGGGTGGAGACCTCGAATACATCGATCGCAATACATTGATTCATGCGATTCAACAACGACGCCCCATTTGAACGATGTCTTGTGGCTCGGTATGGGTTGATCTTCGGGTAACAAGGGCACCTTCAGGTCTTGATTCTAGTTCGGTAACGGCTTATGATTGGGGCGTTTGATTGTATTCGAAATCACAGACAGAGTCACGCCATGTGGAGGCGATATAGATGTTGGACAACCAAGAACCAAAGCGCAAGCGCTTAAGTGGGCGCAAACCCTCCTGGTTACGTAGTGAAATCCCTGCTGGTGAAAACTATGTGCGACTCAAAGGCTTGTTGCGAGATCGCGGTCTACACACTATCTGCGAAGAGGGAAAATGCCCCAATGTTGCGGAATGTTGGAGCGGTGGAACTGCGACATTTATGTTGCTAGGGGATGTGTGCACACGGGGCTGTCGCTTTTGCAATGTGATGACACGCAAACGTGGCACAGATGTGGATCGGGAAGAACCTTATAAAGTGGCAGAAGCAGCCACTTCCATGGGACTCGATTATGTCGTGATCACTTCCGTCGACCGGGACGACTTACCCGATGGTGGGGCTTCTCACTTTGCCGCCACGATTGAAAAAGTTTATGAGTTGTCTCAAGGTCAACTTATGGTCGAAGTTCTTACGCCCGATTTTCGTGGCAACAAGGACGATATCGCTACAGTGATCCAGGCAAAACCAACTGTGTTTTCTCACAACTTGGAGACTGTTCGAAGGCTTACTCCCAAAGTACGGGACCCTCGTTGTAGTTTTGACCAATCTTTGGAGGTCTTGCGATACGCCAAGGAGGTGGACCCAAGCACTGTCACAAAGTCTTCCATCATGCTGGGTTTGGGTGAAACCACCGACGACATCCTCGCTGCCATGGACGAGATGCGAGACGTTGGTATTGATATCCTGACGTTGGGACAATACCTGCAACCCACCACAAAACATGTGTTGGTTTCAGAGTTTGTCCCACCATCTCGCTTTGATGAGCTGGCAGAGGAAGGACGCAAGCGAGGCTTTGCTTTTGTTGCGGCAGGTCCTTTGGTCCGAAGTTCCTATCGGGCAGGAGAGCTGTTCATCAAGAATTTTATCAAAGAGCGCGAACAAAACCGTCCATAACCCCAATGGGCTCGATCATTGAGAGATTGAACAGTCCTTCTCTGCTAGCTTTTGGGGGCTCTTGTATGATTCAAAACTATCTCACTTTTTTTGTGTCTCGCAAAACAAGGCGCAAGTTTAGCGCGGTTTTGAGCTTCATGGTATGGAGTCTATCCCCTGTGGGACCCTCTCTCTGGGCCGCAAGTCCACAATCGACAAAACCTCCGACCTCCAAACGAGTCATTCCTGCCTCCAAGCCAGAACATAAAACGGGGAACTCCCCTCTATCTCCATCCAAAGTGGGTTCCTTGCCCGGAAAAACAGATCGGTTTGTACAGGGTGTTCGAGAGAGTCATCGTGCCGAATGGAGCAAGGCCCTGAAATCATTCCACATCGCAAAACAACGTATGTTGTTTCGGTTGAAAAAACGACAACGTGCACTTCTGTTTCTTTACCTGGGGTTAAGTTATATTCATCTCTTGCAACAGCAGCGGGGCTCCAATGCATTTGAGAAAGCTTTGTTGCTTGATGCTTGCATTAAACTACCGACAACATTGGATCTCTCACCACAGCTTCGAGCTTTGTTTCAGAAGAAGCGACGACCTTATCGGGCTGCGTGTTTGCGTCAGAAAGCTGTGAATGCAAGGCGTGTTATCGTACGAAGGCCGACAAGTCGTCCAATGGTGAGTCAGCCCTGGAAACCAAAAATTCCGGAGCCATCTCGTTATATACCAAAGGTGGCTTGGGGCTTTCTTGGAGTTGGAGTTCTGCTTTTGGGAACGGCCTCTGTTTTTGGCGGTCTTGCGTTATGGGATGAGATCCAACGCAATGAACAGCCTTTGACTTCCGATGGAACTGCATTGTATTTGAAACTAGACCAGCAGGCGAGAGAGCGGGCTGCCTTTGCTAATATTATGTTTGGTGCTTCGGGCGTGGCTCTCTTTACGGGATTCACACTGCATATCTCACAGTGGATTCAACCACCCAAAAAAACACTCAAAAAAACACCAAGGCGGACCACTTCAAAGCTCTTCTTTCATGAGTAAGATCTCTTGGTGTTCATCGTTTTCGTTCTTGATGTACATTGTTTAATGCCCCTTCTCCCTCAACGCGAAAATCACGGATATGCCGAGCGCTTTTCATCAAAGACATACACCCTCTTTCGATCTATCGGGAATCTGATGAATACTAACTTTTCGACCCCAAGCAAAACAGCGACAGAGTACAGGCGATGGCTTTTGTGGGCTTTTCTGTCTTTGGGTTTTCTCTGGTCTCTCAGCGGTTTGGGAACGGCTTGCCTCGTATCCAAAGCCGATTTGGAGTGTCGCCCTTGTGGCCCCAAAAGAGACTGTGGTAGGGCTTTCCAGTGTGTCGGTGAGGTTTGTCGGCCTGTCAATACAACTCCCCAAGAGTTCACACTCTGTGAACATCCCGCGCCTGAATCATCGGATGCTGGGGGTTGAACCTTTTGCGCTTGGCGTTTTCAGGAAGGAGTTGTGTGGGGGAGTGGGGGGAGGACAGCTCAGCCAGGAGGGCAACTGGGATTTTGCGTGGTATCGAAGTCGATGGTGATATCATTTTTATCACCCTTTACAGTCTCGACACCTTCTTTGCAGAACCACCATTGAAAGGTTGTGTCGGCGACAGGGCTTCCCCCTTCTTTGGGGTTACAAAATCCCTGAATGACAAATACATGTTTTCCAGCGGGAACTGTTACAGGATTGGTGCCAAACAAGAGGGGTAGGCTGCGGCCTTGTTGTCGTTTCACTTCTGTGGTGATCGGTTGGGCTGCATCTCGGGCGGGCCAGTAGCGACGGAGTTCTAAGTCCATCAAGGAGGCGGGCTTGTCTGTGGCCATCTTTTTGAGCCTGCTACAGGTAATGGGTTTTCCCGCGAGATCTTTGGATGCGAAGATCATCAAGCGCAGCCACTGAATACGCGTTCCTTCGGGCTTTAATACTGCTGTGACAACACCACCACCCAGGGTGTCTGTAGAAATGTCTTGGCACTTGTTGTCACTGGTACAGGTCAGGTATTCCGGCTTGTTATTGTCCGGTCCCTCTCCCTGTATCTGTGTGTTTACGCGCTTTTGGACGCACTCGCCATACTCTGTTTTGTCCTCTTGTGGACAGATCTTCTTCCAACAATCACCGGGATTGTCGCACTCTTTTACGCTGGTGCTGTTGTTGTTGTTGTTGTTGGTTCCGGTTGTAGAACATGCAAACATACCACTTAGGGCAAAAAAACAAGCAAATAAGAATAGACGCATCGGTTGTAATCTTCCTTCTTTTCGGACGGTTCGTTCGCGCAAATACTAGACGATACCATCTTGAATTGCAACCACCTTGCGAGTCTCTCCCTAAAAAGAAAAAGCCCCTCCAAACGGTGCGAGGAGAGGTCTTTCGAAAGAGACTAGGTTTGTGGGGATTTAGCGACAGATTCCCCTGGTGCTTTGTGGGGATTTAGCGACAGATTCCCCTGGTACTACACTTCTTGCCTGATGGACACTCACAGTCTGTTTTACAAGTGATGGGAGGTTTAGAGGTATCTGGTTTTTTGCAGAGACTATCAGCGCCACAGACTTGGCCTGTGGGACACTCGCAACTTGCGCGACATTGTTTGGCACAAGCATTCTTTACACAGACTTGGCCCGCCGCACACTGTGTGTTGGAACTACAGCCTTTGAGGCAGGTGTTGTTGTCGAGGTTGCAGTA
>JALTMC010000413.1 GCA_027005175.1 Myxococcales bacterium | reverse complement strand
CCAACTCAACGTATCACCTGTATCGGGATCGCTTGCGAGAGCCTGGTACCGGAAGACGGTATTCGAGAAAGCTACTGTGGGAGCTTGGGATACAATTGAAGGAGCACTGTTTTGCTTGGAGATCGACAAGGTAAAGGTCTGCTTGTCGCTGGCACCATTTTGGTCCGAGACCTGAATGGTCACAGTCGCCTTTTGCCCTGTTAGACTCGAAGGAACCAACCAAGTTAACTTGCCAGTGTTTGTATCGATTTGCATCCCTGTTGGTCCATTGATGATAACCCATGTTAACTTGTCACCTACATCGGGGTCTGAAGCTCGTGGCGTATAGGTAAAGGCTTTCCCTGCCAAAGCCCGACCTGGGGGCGTCGATACGATCTTTGGCGCATCATTAACGCCCTGCACAGAGATCTTGAAACTCTGTTTGGCAACCCCACCACGGCCATCAGACGCTTCCAGTGTGACACTTACTGTTTTGCCACCATCAAAAGCTTGTGGTGTCCACGTTAGTTTGCCTGTCTTTGGATCGACCTTCATGCTGACAGGCCCCAACCCGATCCGCCATGTGATGGGATCGGCATCCGGGTCAAAGCCCTGAGCCTGGTAGGTATACAGTTGCTTTTCAATGGCCCTGACAGGAGGCCTGGAAGTAATTCTCGGTGGACGATTCACAATCTGAATCGCCAGTGCCACAGTGTTGTTATCTTTAAGCTTCTCTTTAATTTGATTCGTTGGATCAGCCACAACCAACACATAGAATGTATTGGATTGCTTTAATGTGATCTTCACCTTATCCACAAACTGACCTGTACTGGCCAGACTCGGTAAACTTTGACTGTATTTGCGAGAGCCCAACAGTCTATCACCTGGATCATACAACTTGTCGGTGGAAAGATAGTAGCCTATCGTAAAGGGAGCACTGGTACTGATACCAAAGTTTTGAACCGAGGAGTATAGCGTCACCTCTGATGTCTTTCCCGCAGGAATAACCGAGCGATCCAGACGAGCATTTTTAACTTGCAGATCCACACCCGGGATTAACACATTCACTTTGACGGAGCCAACATTATTCGTCTCATCCACCTCGTAAACTTCTGCCTTCTCATCGATAATCAAACCAAAGAATCGTTCTCCCGGCTGAACACTCGAGGGTATCGCGTACGAGACATTAAAGTCTGTTGACGTTTTGTTGGGACCAAGAGGTGGTATTCGAATCGTCTTAATCACACGATCAAACTTGTTGATGACCTCATTGTCAGAGAAGACAACCATCACATCAAAAGGCGTGTTTGTACCGACAGTCCCGATATTTTTGATTTGGAACCGGAACGTTAGATTGCTCCCAACCTGGGCAATGGTCTTGGAAACCGACAAAGAGCCTGTCGTAACATCCACATTGTTGCGAATAAAGATCGGGATGCTCACCTCATTGTTTTTTTCGTTCGTCTCATCATACGTCGGTGCCGTACAATAAGGTCGATTGTAGCGCGAGCAATAATAGCCACTGTCCAGTTTGGCAAAGATATGATGGGTCCCTGCCAAAAAGTTGGCACTTCCAGTCAAGGTAAAGGTCGCTGTCCCGAAGTGGTCGTAGAGATCGGTAGTATAGCGGCAACCAAAGAGCAGGTCTTTGGTATCAAACTTGTTGTCTTTCGACAAATAAACACACACACCAATACGTTGAATATGGCGATCCGGTCCATTGTTTTTAACCTCAACACGAACGGTTGTTGAGAGGCTTGGCCGGATCTGGTTGGGTGCTGCTGTCAAAGAAGTAGGAACAAAGTCTAACTTGAACTTTCGAATCGTTATGGGAATCGACAAGAAGTTATTTTTCTCATCACTCTCTTTGTATCTGTTGTCACAATCAACCTGTAAGATAAGATAGGCAGGCCCTTCTTTCCATCGCTGAGCTTTGAAAGTCATCGAGCCCGTTAAACTTGGAGTTCGAGCGAAGTCAATGTAGACGGAGCCCAAAGAAACATCCTGTTTTTCTAGTTTTTTATCATACGAGAACCAGACACATGTCCGTGTATAGCGGACCTGCTTGAGTGCGCCTTGGTTGGTCAGTGCGATACTCACCTTCGTGCTTTTCTCCCAAGGGATGACTTTGGGTGAAGATGTCGCAGACAGGATCTTTAAGTCTACACTTCGAGGCAACAGCTCAAAAGGGATCACCTTGATATTATCTGCTTTATTGACGTCAGGCCAGTAGTTGCTTGTGTCCAGTTGAAAGGCCATATAGCCTTTTCGAGGAGCAATCGTCCCTGGGATGTCGATATACCCGGTCATTCGAGTCACTGTAGCGGAGGGAAACCCATAGTTGCGAGAGGTAAATCGAACCTGCGTCAACTTCGCATCATCGGCAAAAAATACCCTCGTATAGGTTCGACTATAACTCGTAAAATAACATCCCGTAATCGATTGTTTGCCTTTGTTGCGAATCCAGGCTTCCCAATTCACACGAGTTCCCACATCAGCCTTGGGAGAAGGCGTATAGACGAGCTTGTCTATCACAAGATCTGGCAAGTCTCGCGAAAAGGTAAACTCATACGAACGCCACAACCAGATCTGGCGAGACCGTGTCAGTTCATCTTTCGTGAGCTTTCCATCGGGATCAAGAATCACAGCAAAACGGTATCGACCCGGTGGGATCGTCGCATTAAAAGAAAAGCTGATATTCTTTGTCACGGTGGCTTGGGGATTAATCGCGGGCATCTTAACTTTGTAAATCAAGATATCATTGTTTGCGATTTTATTATCATCGGACACATACAGCGCGATCTCAAAAGGCTCACTGGTAATATACCCATAGTTGCGAACAGAAACTGTACCTGTCGCATTTTTTGGGGAGATCACCTTGTTGTTTGCATCGAGATGATAGAGACAAATATAGGGTTTAAAGTCAAAGCTTTGGATATTTAAATTGGACTGCCCTTGTTGAGCCTTAAAAATCACAAAAGAGCCGGTGTTGTTGTTTTTGATCTGTTCATTCGATGCACTGGTAATACGAAACCGGACATAATAATCCTTGGGAACAACATTGTACGGAGCTTGCCAGGGAACCTGAAAGTAAGAGCTATGGGTAAAGGATTGCCCTGCTTTCAAGGTATATCGATGAACAACACGCCAGGTTTTGTAAGTTCGGAAGTCTGAAGCAGTGGCATAGTCGAGATAAGCATAAAAATAACCATCTCCCTGCCCCTGATTTTTGTACGTTACTTTGTAGTAGACATTCTTACCGAGTTTCTGCGTCTTATCAACCAGGACCGTGGAGTCCACAACAAAGTCTGCATACTTATTGGGAGATGGCGGAACTACCCGAAGTTGCAGCATCTTGATATTGTTTGTTTCATCTTCTTCTGAGCGTTGTTTGCGCGGATCGACATAGACAGCGAGAAAGTAGTTTTGATTGATCGGTGTTGATCTCGAAATCGTGACATAGCGTGTTAAAGTCAGAGTATTGGCCACGCGAAGATATTGAATACTCGCTCGGTCCAGGATAGTATCCTTGCTATCGATCAGAGCATCACTTGAAAAATAAATATAGGCTTCAAAAGGAAGAACATCAGCGCGACCAATATTCTTAAGAGTGTAGGTCACAGAGATACGCTCCCCTGGATTCACCACCGTCTTGCTAAATTTCACAGCAGTGACAGTGAGGTCAGGGCCAGGTTTGACGTTAAACGTTGAAGTTGTGACATTGTCACTTTCGTTACTTTCCGACACACTCAAACCGCTGTCAGCCATCACAGCCAGATAGGCCACTTGGTTCGCAGAAGCAGATTTGGGGATGGTCACGGTTGCTCTCTGAATCGTTGTAGCACCCGCCTTTAAGGAAGAGATCACGAGGCTGTGAAGGAGTGTCGCCTTCTTTACATCCAGTGTTGAGGTGGTAGAGAAGTAGATCGAAACATTAAAAGGCCCAGAATCTCCAGTGCCATTGTTTCGCAACTCAAAGGTCATATCAACGTTGCCGCCAGGAGGTCCAACAGTTGGATTCACTGCGATGGAGCCCACAAACAAATTGGGCTTGGATTGGGCGTGGACTTCACCGGAATGGAATCCCAACAAACTCCAAACCAAAAGAGATAAACTACACACCGAACTACAAAATCGGAATACAGATGTCTGAAAAACTTGCATCCGTCTTCTCCCTTGACTATGTCAACTATGGCCATATTGGCGAATGGTTATTTCGTTCTGCGTATTGCGTTCTACGTATGGCTCAAAGAGCCTTTGTGCTTTCGACATAAGAGATAGAAACCGTTGTCTTCGAACGTAGAACGATAAAGTTACAAGTATTACAACCGACGACGTCGGAGGAGCAACAAACCGAGACCTCCAAGCATCCAGAGCAAGAAGAGAGGTCCAGCAGAGGAGCCGGAGTGACACTGACAGCCACCTTGCAATGCATAGCCAGAGGGGTCATCGTCTTCTGGAGTGGGGGGTTTGACGGGAACCTCTTTGTTCACGGTGTTATCGGGTTTGGCTTCGACAACGCTGGCATCAACAGCCAACGTTTCTTCGGGTGTGGGCTCCGGTGTCACTTCCACCGGAACCTCTTTCGGAAGAGCGACACATTGCCCTTTGTCACAGCGAGTCCCATCTGGGCATTTTTGTTCCATGCATTTATCAATACAATACCCTTCTCGACAACGAGTCCCATCCGGGCACTTAACACCCGCACATGCATCATCGATACAAGAGGGACCTGCTCGACATACACGGGTGTATCGGCATGCTTTCTCAGGACACTTGTCCTCGCAAGTCCCATCGACACACACCTCTGTCGGTTTGCATTGGACTTGGTCACACGGGTCGAGTTCACAACCATTCTTTCCACAACGTTGCCCCTTC
>JALTMC010000412.1 GCA_027005175.1 Myxococcales bacterium | reverse complement strand
ATTGTCTTCTGCTTCAATAGCCTCCGCTCGAATGGATCGAGGGTTCCCGGAGAGAGGATTAAAAACAACATTCGTTCCGCGATCGAAGGTATAGCGATCAAAAGACAACCAAGCCTTCAGGTGCCCCCACTTGGCAAGAGAGCCACGCCATCCGGTTCTCGCGATCCAACGATCCGTGATCAATCGAGAGCTATCTCCACCCAAAACACTGTAGGAGTTCATCGGCGCAGAAGCGTTGTAGCGGCTTTGATGAAATGTTAAAAACAAACCACGCCAGTCGGCTTTGAGATAGAAGTTTTGACCCAATTGCGTATCGTTGGGAGAGACATAAGCCAGTGCTTTGTCGCTGTTGGCAAACTCCCAGATCGGAGACAATACAGGCGAGCGGAGTTCTCGATACATTGAGAAGGTAGCGTACAGCGACAACCCTGATGCAAAGCGATTTCCTGCTCGAACCTGAAGGAAGTGTGTCCCGCTTAAAGGCCCCAAGCCAACCAGGCCCGAAAAACCACGCAACTGACGCCCAGTCTTGGTAATGATATGGATCACCCCATGCAGAGAGTTGCGTCCCCACAGAGCGGCAGAAGCACCACGGATGATCTCGATTCGATCAATGTCATCAACAGAGATCCACGATGCATTAACAAAGTTTTGTTGGAGTTGCCGCCAGGACATTTCATAGCCATCCAACAAGAAGAGGATACCGTTTCCTTTGTTGAAGATGGGATTCACACCACGCATACCGATATCAGCTTCAAATCCTCGATCATTGATATCGACTCCCGCAGTGGCACGCAAGATATCTAGCAAGGTTCGCCATCCATACGCTCTGATATCTTTGGCAGTGACCACAGTCACTGTTGCAGGAGCACGGTGAATGGGTAGAGCCTTGGCCTGTCGTGTTGCTGATGACACCACCAAACGGCGGCTCAACCACTCCCCTTTTCCACCTTTGGGATCTTTCTCAGGCTGGCGAGTTCCTGTTTTGGGCTCGTCATCGGGGTCTCGAACGGGATCATTTCGGCGCACAGGTGGCCTCACACGAACAGGCCCTGAGCCATCGTCAATGATTAAGAATTGCAACAAAGCAGCAGGAGAACCAGCCAGCAGGCGAGGCTTTCCACCAAAATTGACACCTACAACATAGTACTCAATCCCTGGAGATGTCACACGAGACGCTGGAAGTATCCCCACATGCTCGCGACCACGCTGCTTCATTCGAATGGTACGAAAATCCCGCTTCGATCCCGCCTTGCGAAATCGCACCTCAGCATAGTCCAGATCGTCAAAGAAGATGATACGACCGCGAATCTCAACCGGATGTCTGGCTTTCACATTCGATGGAACTTTATGCACAAAACGCGAACGCTTTCGACGTTGTGCATAAGAAGGCGTTGACAACCCGGTCACAGAGATAAGTCCAAGCAAGAACCAACAACAACGAACAATTTTCATATTAAAATTCCGAGTTCCGAATATACCGTGGGGCTCCAAACGTCCCCACTCTGAGGATAAAAATCCTGCTCACCCGGATGACTCATGAATGTTCGGGATTGTTCCGATGTCCGGGCTGAAGCAGGCAGAGAAACCCCGTTTGTCCTTTGGGCAAATGATGTGGAGTGCCCCAGAGAGAAAACCTGTCAGGTCCTCATTGAAAGATGAGTTTCATCTTTCAATGAGGACTTTTGGACTTTCAGCATCTATATAAGTACCTTGATCAAATCAGGTGTCAAGTCATTGTATTGTTGGGTACGGGTGAAGAGAACTGAGGAAGTGAATGGAACAACCAATCTTGGTGCAAAAGTATGGTGGTAGCTCTGTCGCAGATCCACGACGCCTCCAACAAGTCGCACAACGTGTGGTGGAAGCGCGTCAACAGGGATATCGCGTCGTCGTTGTGGTGTCTGCCATGGGAGATACCACAGATCAGTTAATGCAGATGGCCCATGAGATCACAGACCACCCACCCCGTCGCGAGTTGGATATGTTGCTCAGTGCTGGCGAGCGAATCAGTATGGCCCTGCTCTCCATGGCCATCCATAAACTGGGACATGAAGCCATCTCTTTCACAGGTTCACAGAGCGGTATCCTAACGAATGATCGACACTTTGATGCCCGTATCATCGAAGTACGACCGGTGCGTATCCAAGACGAACTCGAACGCAACAAGATCGTGATCGTGGCAGGCTTTCAAGGCATGTCTTACAAACGAGAGATTACAACGTTGGGTCGCGGTGGATCCGACACCACTGCGGTTGCCTTAGCTGCTGCCCTCAAAGCAGAGGCTTGTGAGATATGCTCTGATGTGGATGGTGTCTATTCTGCCGACCCACGCATTATTCCAAAAGCCGAACACATCGCAGAGATCTCATACGATGCAATGGAAGCTCTGGCTCGCGCCGGTGCCAAAGTCCTCCACGCCGACGCTATCACCTGGGCTCAAAAACACGGTGTCGCCTTGTATGCCCGTGCCACATCATCAAAGTTTGGACAACCCAGTGGAACTCTTGTCCGCTGTGATCGTGATCTGGAAGACATTAGCCTCTTGCGCCCTGCGATCGCCTGTCAGGACAAGCTACTATGGATGACAATCGAGGCCCAAACCCACCACCACCCTACGATTGCAGCGTGGTGGACCAACCATAAACTCACATCCGTCAACAGCCAATGGCACACTCATCATGTGGAAGCCTTATTTCGCCACAATGATCGAGAGCTGGTTGCACAAGCTCTCGACCATCAGCCACCTGGAATAACAATCCAACGCCACCCTGAGTCCGTTGCTCTCATCAGCCTTGTAGGTGAAGGGATCGACCGTGACCCACAATGGTTACAACATGGAATCGATCTGCTCACACAAGCATCCCTCCCGGTATACTTCACCCAAACAGATACATTTCGCGCCTCTTTTCTGCTTCCCTCCCAATGCCAGGAACAAGCCCAAAAACTCCTCTACCAAGGCATCCGCTCCCACACCTACAACACTGTCCTTCAAGCACCTCGCTCTGCGAGGAGTCAAAAATCAAAAGCCAAAAGCCAAAAGTCGTTGGAAGAAAAAAAAAACAAATGAAAGTTTGCAAGTGCTCTTTTGAACGACAGGACCTGACGTCATCGTCGTCGTCATCGTCGTCGCCGTTTTCGGGATTTCTTTGTTTTGGGAGGAAAGACTGTAAGATCACTGAGAACGTCTTCGACCTTGGGCCGGAGGAGGTAGCAGATGGCTGTGGCGAGTGCATCGGAAGCATCGGTTTGAGCGGGCTCAGGTAAGCCAAGCATCGTTTGAACCATGAGTCCAACCTGCTCCTTATCGGCTCGCCCACTGCCTGTGACAGCTTTTTTGATCTGGGTGGGTGTGTATTCGCTGACCTTTAGTCCAGCGTTCAGCACAACGATCAACGCCACACCACGAGCATGTCCGAGCTTGAGAGCAGATTGGGCGTTGCGAGAAACAAATACATTCTCCATCGAAACATGAGTGGGCTGGTATGTATCAACCACCTCCTGAATTCCATCATAGATCTCTCGAAGTCGATGATGAAACTCTTTTTGACGTGTAAAGATCCCACCGTTATCGACGTGCAAGAGCCGATTCCCATCTGTCTCTACGATCCCCCACCCTGTAATCACAGAACCAGGATCAATTCCCAAAATACGTTCTCGCTGCATACCCATGGCCCCTAGTTCGGAGTGACCTGTTCCTATACGCCTGTTCAGAGGGTACACAGATCGTTTGGAGAAATCAAAATATCAGAGTCAGGAAAGTACGAATATGATATAAGAATGAAAAGTCCATCTACGGGTATTGAGAGAGGGAATTAATTTTGTCAACGGCTCCCACCCCATCCGGGCTTCGTCCTGTAGGTTCTGCCGACCCCACGTTTGGGAAGGGGTTTCCACGCCCACAACATAAAAGGTTTTTTTCTGATGATATTTCGCGACGAGCTGGTCGAAGCGATGCAACAACTGACAGAGTTGAGGGCAGGTGACTTGTTGTCCGACGAGGAATTCGTGGGTCGAATGGAAGCTCATCTGCAAAAGTATCGAAATGCCAAAGGATTGCCAGGGCAAACCCAGAGTTCGTCTGTTCCAGAGCCAGTGCTGGAACAACTGCCTCTGTCTCCATGGATAACCTTGGCGGTCATTCCGCCCGAAGGAGAGCGCAAAAGCTACCCCTTCGACAAACGTGAAATTACAATCGGTCGCTCTTCCGACAACGATATCGTGTTGCGACGAACAGATGTAAGTCGTCGCCACGCCCGACTGCTGCTCCGAGAAGGTCGTGTCATTTTGCTTGATTTAAAAAGTGAAAACGGAACCCTTCTCAATGGACAGCGTATTGGCTCCCCTGAAGTGGTTCAATTCGGTGACGAAGTCACCATTGGCGATTACAAACTGGTTGTAGAATCCATCGGTGAATGAGGAAACAGATGCTTCAACTCAAACGACTCTCTACACTCTTGCTGCTTCTCCCCCTTCTCACAGGTTGCAAAACCTGGAACTTTTATGTTCCCAAAGACAAGCAAACCCGCAAAGATCAACAGCTTGATTTTCGGATGGGTCGAAGCTTCGCCGGCAAAGACGCTGTCTGTGTGGAGATCAATCTGATCAACTGGAGCAAGCATCGACTCAAGATCGCCCGCAGTGCGGTAGTCTTGCGTTCCAACGGAGATGCGATGCCAATCGTATCTCCCTCTGATGCTGTTGCCAGCGAGACCTTTCGCGGTGGGATCTTCAACTACTATGAACGAGCGGGCCAACGTGTCGGGCTTGTGCAATGGGTCAAACGCCTCTACGCTCCTGCAACCTTTGTCCTCAAGCCGCGTAAAAAGGGCTACACCAAAGTCATCTGTTATACAC
>JALTMC010000411.1 GCA_027005175.1 Myxococcales bacterium | reverse complement strand
TGTGCGGCCACAATGCAGTGAGCTGCAGTGACCACAAGCTGGCTGGTAATCAAGGTTCCCGTGCAGAAAGGGGCACCTTTGTTGGTGGTGATGGCACCAATGGCGGGTTGTGTGAGGTCAGGTGCTCCATTGATAATGGTACGGTAACTTGTGCTGAGTCTTGGATTCAACGGTTGTGTTGATTCCGGCAAAGCATTGGGGTCACAGCCTAGAGAACACAAAGATAAGATGGTTAATGTAGTAACAACCATCACAAGTAGAGTCAAAGGCCGCCATGACCGGGACCCGCGATTACAATTCATTCAGAATTCCTGTTGTATCGTTAATGGTGGATCGTTCGGGTTCTAGGGAATCGAAGCCCTACCAAAATACGCGAACGATAGATGGATATCACACTCCGAAGGACGATACCCATTGCATTCAGAAGAACGACGGGTGTCGCATTCAAAAGAAAAAGTTGATGTTGTGCGTACAAAAATCCTTCGCAGTATCAGAGCCGATGATATGATGCCGCATGGAGAAGAAAAGTTGATGTTGTGTGTACACCCCTCAGTGCTTTCGCTGGTGCTGTTTTGGCTATTTTGCGAGGGCGTTACAAGTTCAAAATTAGAAACAGGAATTTTGAAGTGGCTTTCAAAAGGGCTGTACTCGGGTAAGAGCGGAGTATTTGGGAGCTTGGGTTAGGGGATTGAGGACCCTTCCTACACGGCTCGGAAAGGAGGGGTCTGGGAGGATTGTCCCAGTATGACCCGGCTAGGAGAGCACTGGGAGGGTTTTCCCCAGTATGGCTCGGAAAGGAGGGGACTGGGTGGATTTTCCCGGTATGACTCGGCTAGGAGAGCACTGGGTGGATTTTCCTCGGTATGGCTCGGAAAGGAGGGTACGGGGTGACCCACTTTACCCAAATCGTGTAGAGTGAGTTATTGGATGGGAACAAAGACACGGTCCCAGCGGAAGCCTTGACCGCCGCCAAAGGAGAGCCAGACGAGGAAGGCTTTGCCCTTGATATTTTTTACAGGAACCAAGCCCCACTCGCGTGAGTCTGAGCTGTGGTCTCTGTTGTCTCCCATCACAAAGACATAACCCGGTGGAACCTTGGGGCCCCAGGAACGTTCGATTTGTTTGGCCTCTACCGAAGAGTTCCAGTTGCTCAGTTTGGAAGGTTGGCTTTCATCGATCAGGATACGATGCTTTACACCCTTTAAATTCTCGTAATACACACGACATACCTGTTCAATCGGCAGGCTATCGGGTTGCTCCCGTTCTCGGTAGGTATACTTCTTTCCGCGTTTGGCTGTGAGTGGTTTGTTGTTGAGGTAGACAGTGTTACTCACCACTTTGATGCTGTCGCCTGGTAGCCCAACCACTCGCTTGATGAAGTCTTTATCAGGATTTTTGGGGTAGACAAAGACGATCACATCCCCTCGTTTGGGGCCACTGCCGAGGCGTATCTTCTTTTGAGTGAACGGTAACCAGAGGCCGTAAGAGAACTTACTCACAAAGATATGGTCACCGATCTCCAGTGTTGGAATCATTGAGCCAGAGGGGATCTTGAAGGGTTCGATGACGAAGGTACGCAGGAGGAGAGCAATGGCAATGGCAATGGCAATGGATTCGGCGTATTCCCGAAATGTGCTCTTTCGATAGGGAGCAAATAGCTTTCCGGCGATCTGCTCTAGTTTGAGGGCAACCTCTGCGATATCCCCACCACCACGCATGGCGTTATCCAGGGCTTGGATTGCGTCTTGGAGCGACTTCTGGTGTTGCTCAGCAAGGTTGGAGGCATACCGCTTTTGGAGTTTGCGAACTTCTTTCAGTAAGATTTTTGCACGTTTTTGTTCACGCCGATGCGACTTACTCGACATAATAGCTTATGATCCTTTCACAAGAGGGGAGACCACAGAAAGTGATAGGAGAACATCTGTGGGGTTGATATCTATTCCTCATTGAGTTGAAGAACAGCGAGGAAAGCCTTCTGTGGGACTTCAACGCTGCCGATTTGCTTCATGCGTTTCTTTCCTTCTTTCTGGCGATCAAGCAGTTTCCTCTTACGGGAGATATCACCACCATAACATTTGGCGGTGACATTTTTGCGCATCGCTCGGACGGTTGTTCGAGAGATAACACGGGTTCCAATCGCAGCTTGAATTGCTACTTCAAAGAGTTGGCGAGGGATCTCTTCCTTGAGCTTTCGGGTCAGCGCCTGGCCGCGATAGAATGCTTTGGCTCGGTGAGTGACAATGGAGAGGGCATCGACAGGATCACCATTGATTTTGATGTCGAGTCGTACCAGGTCACTTTCGCGATAGTCTAGGAAGTCGTAGTCGAGAGAGGCATATCCGCGAGAGACAGACTTGAGTCTATCGTAGAAGTCGAAGGCTACTTCTGCTAGGGGCAGGTGGTAGCGAACTGCAGCTCGCTGTGTTCCCACATATTCAATACCCTGTTGCATGCCTCGCCGTTCTTCACAAAGCTTGATGATGTTGCCGATATATTCGGTGGGAACGTAGACTGTGGCGTCAATGAAAGGCTCGTCAACACGATCAATGTCTCCGGTATCGGGCATCTGGGCAGGGTTTTCGACCTGAACCATAGAGCCGTCTTTTTTGAAACAGTGATAGATCACAGAAGGAGAAGTTGTGATCAGGTTGAGATTGTACTCACGCTCCAGTCGCTCTTGAATAATCTCCATATGAAGGAGCCCGAGAAAGCCGCAGCGGTATCCAAAGCCAAGGGCCTGTGATGTTTCAGGTTCAAACGTAAAGGAACCGTCGTTGAGCTTGAGCTTCTCCAGAGAGTCGCGGAGGTTCTCATAATCCCCTGCATCCACAGGGTACAATCCACTGAAAACCATCGGTTTCACTTCTTTGAAGCCTTCGAGTGGCTCCAATGTGGGGTTGGCGGCGAGTGTGATGGTGTCACCAATTTTGGCTTCGCCGACTTCTTTTATGCTAGCGGTAAGAAAGCCAACTTCTCCACATTGCAGCTCTTTGACATCCTTGGGGTGGGGCGTAAAGACTCCAAGGCTTTGAATCTCATATGTATTTCCTGATGAACAGAGTTGCATCTTTTCTCGGACTTTAAAGCTCCCGTCCACAACGCGCATCAACACAGTGACACCGCGATAGGAGTCATACCATGAGTCAAAGATGAGCCCTCGTGCAGGAGCATCAGGATCGCCGTCCGGGGGAGGCAGCTCCTCTACCACTGCGTTGAGAATCTTGTCGATGTTGAGGCCTGTTTTGGCACTGACACGAATGGCGCTGTCAGCGTCGAGGCCAATTTCATCTTCGATCTCAAGGGCCACTCGGTCGGGTTCTGCGCTGGGTAGATCAATCTTGTTGATCACGGGAACGATTTCGAGGTCTGCATCAAGGGCCATGTACAGATTGGCCATGGTTTGGGCCTCGATTCCCTGTGCCGCGTCTACGACCAACATGGCACCTTCACATGATTGCAAAGCCCGCGAAACTTCGTACATAAAGTCGACATGGCCTGGTGTGTCGATCAAGTTGATCTGATAGGTCTTTCCGTCGGAATGGGGATAGGTGAGTCGAACGGCAGATGCTTTGATGGTGATCCCGCGCTCTCGTTCGAGATCCATACTATCGAGGAACTGTTCGGCTTGATCCCTCTTCTCCAACGCACCAACAAAGTCCAGGATGCGATCCGCGAGAGTGGATTTCCCATGGTCGATGTGAGCGATAATGCAGAAGTTTCGAATAAGTGATTGGTCTTGACTCATGATGTTGTTTCAATGAACCTTGTCAGAGTGTGATGTTTAGCAAAGACATGTGTATTAAAGGATGGAATGTCTTTCTCGAAAATAAGGCTGTGGGAACTTATCATAGATGTGCTCTTGCTTCCAGGTTTATCACACGGACATCATGGCTTGCTTTGGTTGGGGACACTGCCCTTCTCTCCTGAACAGCGCACAATATACTCAGGTCAAAGTTTTTTGAGAATATTGACGTTTTTGCAGATATCCCCTACATAGTAGTGTACGCAAGAATTGCGATGGGGTGATTGTATGTCTTCCATTGAAATTGTTCCAAGAGTTATGATGTTCATCTCGGACATCATTGAATCATAAGAGAGAGCCTTTCTCCAAAAGGAATCACAATGCTTCGAAAAAGATATTGTTTCTTCTTGTGCCTGGTGGCTCTTACCTGGGGACTTGCTGGTTGTGGAAGCTCCAGCGAAAATGTGAAGAAGGAAGCCTCCAAGGTTGCAGCTAAGTCTGGTGTGAGTACACAGATCCCCGAGCCTGTTGTTGGGGCTGCTGGCGAAAAAGTTAAAAAGTACGACCTCAACAAGGACAAGCGACCTGACCTGTGGAAGGTATATGTGCCTAAAGGACCTAAGAAAATTCTTGCCCTGGTCCGTATTGAAATCGACCTGGACGCCAATGGCAAAATCGACGTTCGCCGGTTCTACAAAGACAACAGCAAAACCCGTGAAGAGTTTGATCTCGACTTTGACGGTCGATTTGATGTGATTCACTTCTTTGATGACAAAGGTAATTTGTTCAAAAAAGCATACTTTATGCGCTCCCGAAATCCTCGACGCCCCGACCTCCTGAAATACTATGAGGTTGTTGGTAAAAAGAAGTCTAAGAAGATCGTCCTTGTTCGTAAAGAACGTGACGATAACCTCGATGGTCGCGTTGATTATTGGGAATATTGGGAAAACGGAACCCTCGATCGTATCGGTCGAGATACGGACTTTGATGGCAGCGTCGATGTTTGGGAAAAAGGCTCCCGCTAATGCCGAGGACGCTTGGACGCTAGCCCCCGCGACTTGGACCCGGTTGTACCCCTATGAGATTGAGGCGAACCCGTAAATGCCGGACGTTTGGACGTG